>NZ_VOYE01000032.1:0-6082 GCF_013420765.1 Acinetobacter sp. YH01009
AGCTGTCAAAATCAGCCTTAAAGCTCTCAATACCCTGCTTAATTTCTTTGTCTGAAATTGGGCTGTCTTTGAGTTCTTTCAGGTCTTTTTTCGGGTCGCCTAAGTCCAGTCGCTCAAGCTCTTTATAGGCTGTGCGTGACTGTTGCAGGGCTTCCCTGATTTCAGGATCTTTAGCTTGGCTTGGTAACAGTTTCTTTTCAGGTTCTTTCTCTATGCCTTGCTCTTTATAGCTTCGCATATCAATACGGCTGTCAATTTGGTGTTTTTCTAAATGGCTGTTGCATAAATCTGCCCATCTTTGGCGTAGGTCTTTAATATCGGTTTTTCGTTCCTGGTAACTTTTACCCGTATTGTCTTTTTTAGCTCCGCCACGTTCAGGATTTTTGCTGTTATAGCGCTTAAAATATTGCTCTGGATCTCGCTCAATTCCATCTTGCAGACGTTCATTAAACATGAGGTGGACGTGGGGCTGATCGTTGCCGTCCATTGCTTTGGGGTTGTGAATCGCAAACTGATACGGATATTTTGAGCCAATTTCAGACTGAATAAAATCCTCAACCAGTTCTAGGCGTTGCTCGGCATTCATCTCTCTAGGCAGGGCAATTTCATATTCTCGATACGTACTGCCATTTTTGCGCTCGTAAAGATCGGCTGCCTCCCAAAAGGTAATCGGATTATGTTCAGCCCATTTCGGCATGTTTCCATAAGCACTATGTTCAAGGTCAGTTTCTGCCTGTTCCTGTTTCAGCTTCTTTTCTTCGTCCCGATCAATATATTCGGCATGCGGTGCTGCTTTGCCTGCCTTGCCGACTTTGACACTTAAACGAGCAATCGCCATTAGGTTTTTTCCTGTTCCTTTTTTCGGTCTAGTTCTTTCTTAAATGCTCTTTGATCGAGTATCGAAGCCCACATCATAATGATGATGATTAGCGGTGCTGCGATCACGCCAAAAGTAATATCTTTGATTTTTCCCAGTACCTGTTTTAGTTGCATGCTGTTGCTCCTAGCTTTGGTACTTCTTTTTTCCGTAAATTGAAAATTTACGAAAAAAAGAAGTTTCAGGGTTTTAGGGATGAAGTCCCTAACGTGCTTAGGTTTCTCAATGAAATTGAGAAACGTCTAAGCGCGCCATCAAATTTTTGATGGAAGTGCAGGCGACAATCTCTAGAACGAACTTTAACAAAATTGCGGACATTAGACGTAATTATTTTGTTATCGTTCTTTGAGAATTGAGCCTGTACTTTTGCGGTATATGAATTAAGGAATTGAATATGAATAATGAATGGCTGTCTGAAAAAATCACCTACATTTCTGCGTTAAAGAATCCAAGTGATGCTCAAAAACTTCTATTGGAATTGGCTCAAATTCAGTACCGAACCCCTGAACAAGAAAAGAAATTAAATGCCCTTATCAAAGCTGAAAAAGCTATAGATCGAGCAAATAAACAGAAAGTCGTTGTTAGAAAATTAATCAATGCGGAAAAGGAAGCTGAACGTAAAGCTCGTACACGTCACCTCATTCAATTAGGCGCACTTTTTGAAATTGCAAACTTGGATAAACGAGATCCAGCTGAGTTACTTGGAGTTCTGCTTAAAACTGCTGAAATAGATCCAAATGATATGAAATGGCAGATTTGGAAGGAATTAGGACAAGAAACTTTAAATCAACGAAAAAAAGACAAATATTGATTATTCAAAATTGATTTATTCACCGCTGAACAGTTGATGTCTCAACCTGAATTACTCTGTCAATATGATGGACTAATTTGGGGTACTCCAACCTATCTCGGTGGTGTCTCTGGCACTTTTAAACAACTCATGGATGCCACAGGTCCATTATGGAAGAAGCAGGCTTTTAAAGGAAAATTAGCCGCAGGATTTACTGTTTCCTCATTACCTGCTGGGGATAAGCAATCGACCCTGATTTCGCTTTTCACCTTTTCGATGCAACACGGTATGGTATGGGTCGGCAACCCTATTTTACCTGAGCAACATCAAGGTGTTCCGTATACGCAAGCAGCCAATCGTCTCGGCTCATGGTCTGGTCTTATGGCACAAGCCGAACATGCCAGTGCGGCAGATGCTTTTGATATTGGCGATATTAAAACCGCTCAGTTATTTGGACAAAACTTTGCATTTCGCTTAAATGCATATCAAGGAACATGATCAAATGAAAGAGTCTAGTCTTTAATTTCCATATGTTTTTTAATCTCGGGCATTACTACATTAAAAACATTAGGTGTTATCAATAGTTTCTTTTCTATGTGAATGTCAGCATGGATTAGGAATATCTCTTATGAAGAAGATCCTGTCAGGATGATGGGTTTTCTTTATTTATCTTACAAATTCTGAAAATATCTATACGTTGCCATCATTCTTATCTTTTTTGCAGCATTTATCGCTGGAGAATGAATAACCCTCATATCCATTAAATACACATCCCCTTGTACGCCAGTTAATTCAATGATCTCTAATTTTTTATTCTGAAAATCAAAAGGCTGATTTAATATTTTCGTACTCAATAAATGATTCAGCTGACTTGAAGAAGATCGTTCAGTTAAATGATGTGAACCTTTCAAAACTAGAGTTCCACCACCATGAGGTTGAATATCATCAATGATTAAAAAAAATTGCAGTGACTCAAAAGCTGTTGAATGTGAATCGACATGCCATTTTAAATCATTCAGTGTCCATTTTTCCTGTTGAGGTAATGTCAGTAGAAGTTGCTGTTTCTGATCAGAGTAAAACTTTTTAGCAAAAATTTTGAATACAACTTCACCCAAAATATCTGAATATTTTTCTAAAGTTTTTGGCTGTTTAACTGTTCTGGACAACATGACAATCTGTTGAAAATGACTCAATTTTTTCAATTCTTTAGAGATTATTTTATTATTTTCATAAATTTTTAAACGTTTCAGTTCTTCAACCAAACTCTCTTTGATTAAATTTACTTCTTTTTTATCAATAAACTGAGATAGCTTAACAATTCCATCAACACTTAAGTCAGTTTTAATTTGTTTTAACTTTATTTGATCCAAATCGGCTCCATTATGATTCATTTTAAAAATTTCCAATCCCTAAGATTCAATCAGCTCTACTTAGGCAATAGCCTTAATAAACCAGCATTTTTTCCATCTTCCAACACCCAAATCGAGCCATTATATGCAAAATTTCTAATCAACTTCGTAGAAAAAAACTTAATCAATAAGCTTGGGATAGTTTTTAACTATCCCTTTATCGTAATAATCTGAATACTTTACATGACCTTGTTGAAGGGAAGATCTCTTTTAATCAATATAAAAAAGAATCTTCTGATGACAGAATCGCATATAAAAAACGTTTAGAAGAAGAACAAAAACGTCAAGAAAAATTAGCTCAGGAGTATATGCATAATTGAATCTTTAATTAAAAATTATTCTTCATTTTCTATAAGTTGCAAACTCAAAAGCAATCCCAGTTTTGTCGTCGATATGTTGTTCGGAAAAAACTTTTTTGAATTCAGCAGGAATTTCCGGGTAGAAGGCATGACCTTGTACATCCAGTTCGACATGGGTCAGTTCCAGACGGTCAGCAATACTCATTGTCTGTTTGAAGATTTCACCACCCCCAATAATATAAATAGACTCCGGTTTTTCTGACGCTTTTACATCTGCAACAGCTTGGTTCAAGGCATCTTCAATCGTGTGTGCGACTTTAGTACCTTCAAAAGACCAGTCTGTATCACGGGTAATGACCCAGTTGACACGTTTAGGCAAGGCACGTCCCATGGATTCAAGGGTCTTACGTCCCATTACAATTACACCGCCCTGGGTGATTTCCTTAAAATGTTTTAGATCTGCTGAGATATGCCAAGGCAGGTCATTGTCCTTACCAATACAGCGCTGCTGATCCATTGCAACGACATGAACGACTTCTAAATCCTGAAATGCCATACCCACACTCAAAAACAAGTAAAAATTGTTCCTATTAAAATGCAAAATCCCACTTTAAGCAAAGTGGGATTTTGATTTTCTTGGGTTTGGGAAAAATTAAACCGTGACAGGCGCTTTAATTGCCGGATGGGATTCATAGCCGACAATTTCAATATCTTCAAATTTGAAATCGAATAGATCTTTAATTTCAGGATTCAGTTTTAACTGACATAGACCTAAAGGCTCACGACTCAGCTGAAGTTTGGCTTGTTCAAAGTGGTTGGCATACAGGTGCGTATCACCACCCGTCCAGACAAAATCACCGACCTCAAGCTCACAGACTTGTGCGATCATATGGGTGAGCAGAGCGTAGCTGGCAATATTGAAAGGGACACCTAAAAACTTTATGCCCCTAATTTTTTGCATAATATGCTTGGATAGCTAGTGATTAGATCCATACTCTGAATGTGCATTTTTTATTTTGCACATTCAGCTTGTCAAAAAATTCCTTAAGAAGGACTGATTTTGAGATTAGTCTTTTTTAATGAATTAAATATATGAGCATACACGCCAGTTATAACTTGGTTCCCAAGTTAGGCAATGATAGCAGTTAGACCCTTTTCTATCCACCCTAACCCCAGTATTTGAATTGAACTTGTTAGAACCTATTTAAATCATAGCAATAGCCTAAGCAAAAAAGCTGATTTCTAAAAAACTATCTCTCCATAAACTATAAAAACATATGCTCTCAACCTCTCAACTCGCCCCCAAAGCGTCGCACTTCGTGCTTTGGCTTTGGAAACGGTTGAGAGAGTTTCGGCAATACTCACCCTAAGGGCAGTCATTTAAAAAAATGACACATCCCCTAAGTATTGCCGATTTACCTGTATATATTTGGCTTCGGAGCCACGTATATCGGTCGTATCCGCACATAGCTTTGCTGACTATGCAGACAAGGACTCAAAGTCTTGCACTTCGCTCCACGCGCTCCCTGTCGTTACATTGCCTGTATCTCTGCGAGGGTTTCCCCAACGTACAACTTAACAAGTCCTATGTAACTACTCCCAACGCTCCGCCTATGTGAAGTTCCCCTGTAAGCGGTTTAGCCTTTCGACTATAGCCACAATACGCCAGTGACACTTATTCCTACCACACGTACTGCATGCCGACCGTAAAACGGATACGCAGAAGCGGGCAAAGCTCGATCTAGGATACTTATTTGACGATTTAAAACACGAATTAACGAAGACTTATCATTTTGAGGCTTGATATAAACACTGTTTATTGTGAAAATAGAGTTCAGGTACAAGCCTTAGTGTGAAATCATAACGGTCGCCAAACCTTATGATCTTCGTTATTCGATGTTAGAGCATCAAATAACTGCGTACCGCTGAATATAAAGCGAAAGCCCATTTAGTTTCAATACTGAATGGGCTTTTTCTTTATCAAGTACTTATCATTTTGGATCTATGACGCAAAAATCGCCATTTTTTCCATATCCGCACTGCTTTTTCATCACTCGGACACACGGTTTAGATTCTCCATCAACTTTACAACTTCCAATATCAAACTGGATGCCTTGCTGTCTCAGGCTCTCGATCTGCGGGATATTGCCTAAAGGTTTGATATAAACACTAAACAGCCAAATGATACCAAGCATCAGAATGGCAAAGATGCCTAGAACAATGGTAATGAGCTTCCATGACAACTGATCACGGGCTGATTCAATTGAATTATTCAAGCGTCCAAGTGCTTTAGCGGTCTTAATAAGCTCCGCTGTACCCTCCTGTAAGCCCATATTTAGCGATTTTGATACAGTATGGTGGGTTTGCTCAGCAATAGTGCTTTGAATGTGTTCTTTCGTGATTTGAAGCTCTTTAACGGCCTGATTGACTAGGTTCTGCTGTTGTTCTGCAACTGCCATCAGTGCATATAACTTTTTTTCATCAGGTGTCATCGGCTCATCCCTCTAAACTTCATTGTTTTCTGTTGCTCTCGTTCTAATTTCTGCTGTGCTTTGTACTGCTCTAAAGCAAGCTGTTTGAAGCTGTCAAAATCAGCCTTAAAGCTCTCAATACCCTGCTTAATTTCTTTGTCTGAAATTGGGCTGTCTTTGAGTTCTTTCAGGTCTTTTTTCGGGTCGCCTAAGTCCAGTCGCTCAAGCTCTTTATA
>NZ_VOYE01000033.1:0-5920 GCF_013420765.1 Acinetobacter sp. YH01009
TTGCTTAAGTATCGCCTGAATAAATATTCTGGAGTTCCATAAAATATTTAATTTATTGGTTTAAAAACTAATGGATTCTATAGTTTATCTAAAATTAACATAATACACGTTATACGAAATGCTCTTTTTATATCTATATAATTCAATGTGTTAATTGATATCATAAAGCCGAACTCAGCTGAGTTCGGCTTTTTTGTTGAATACTACCGTTCCACGCTTAATCTTTAATCAATGTTCCACGCTTTTGATTAGCTCAATTGAATAATCAGGATGCCTGGTCTTTTTCTTTTTGGCGTTCATCCAGCTCTTTCTTCAGTGCCTTTTTATCCTGGTACGATGCAATCAGCATAATCGGGATCAGCAGCGGAGCCACAATAATGCCCAGGGCAATATCTTTCAGTTTCGGCATGAGCTCTCTCCCTTGATTGCTCAGTCATGATCAAAAACAGCATTCAGTACACGGCCAAATAAGCCACGTTTTTTGTGTTGTGGCACTGCCACATTTTGCAACGTGGCATGCTGTAGCGTTTGGGTGTGGTATGCCGTAGTTTCTTGCTGTGGCACTGCCACATTTTCTGCAATATTTAATTCATTATTCTTTTTATTATCATTGTCTTGTTGTGTTGTCGCATGCTGTGGTAGGTCGGTGTCGCATGCCGTAGCATCTTGTTGTGGTGCTGCTGTGGCAGGAGCAACACTTTTCAGCTCAATGAGTGTTTGCATACGGTCAATTTGTTGCATTAACCGTTCTTCACGTTCTTGGTATTTTTTGACTTCATTTTCTAAATGGGCAATAAGTTTTTTTGTAGATTCATCACCTTCTTGCTTAGATGATTCAATTTTTTGAGATGTTTGCTCAGGTTCTCCAAAGCATCGGATGACCTCTGCTAGATCGAATTGTCCATCACTGGAGCGTGATAAACGTCCATTACGTACAGCTCTGTAAATGGTTGATCTATCCACATGAAATTTTTTAGATACTTCACTTAGTGATAACTTAGCCATTTACGGTGTCCTTTTTATTTGATGGCATATATCCCACTTTTTTTAGGTATGGGTATAGTTCTTTTATTCGGTCAGGGTCTTGCAGCATCTCAGCAATACGAATAGCAAATTGCGGATAGCTTTCAGTTCCCTGGGAATAACGACCCATTTCAGGAAGTTCGGAAAGTTTATTTGCAAACATATGCCGTTGAGCATCGGTCATCTTTGAAGAAAGACCCAAAGTATCCGGATCTCTTTCTATTGATGGGCTGTCCTTCTTTTTCTGTTTAAAGTTAAAAGAAAATCCTGAAATTGATCGACCTCTTTTGTGTTGTTCATACTTCACTGTGATATCTGTATGTTCGTTAATTTGTTTAATAGCGAGCTCAAGTACACTAGTTTTAAAGCGTTCCATACGCTTGTACTCAGTATCGAGTACGCCAATTCTTTGACGGAAATCACTTAGCTCTATAATTGGAGTAGAGCCCGTACTTCTCCAAGCAATTAATAACTCATATAAACGAACAGCATAAGCACTACTGAGATTACTAACTTGCTGCAATTCGTATTTAGTAAAATGCTCTTCTAAGCGCGTAATTAATGGAACTATGGCAGGGGCAAAAATAAGCTTAACCACTGCTTCATTATCTACATATCCAATTTCACTAACCCAACGGGATCTATAGTTCTCAATATTCCCTCTTTCATTTATTTTTTGATAGCTGAATTGTCTTGCGAATAAATCATTACAGGCATCTTTTAATGCCTGATAAGCGGTATTGCGATGTACGCCAAATTGATTGATATAGCTTTCTGCATGGACAGTTAAGGGATCATTAGCATTAATCCCTTTCCCACTTTCTCTTGCCTCAACAATAGCTAATAAAATTAAACGTTGTTCTACTAAATCTAAGTTATAACTTGCATTAATTAAGGCATTGTCTTTTACAACTAACTCTCTCATGAAGCACCAGTATTATTTATTATGCTATGACACCTTAATTAATTTTAGTGCTATAAGCAAGGTAAACGGTGTCATATTGCAAGGTAAACGGTGTCATATTGCAAGGTAAACGGTGTCATATTGCAAGGTAAACGGTGTCATATGAAGTCTAGAAGCCTTTATTTACAAGGCTTTCAGCTTACCTAAAAGCATTTAAAAACTTTAAAATAATTAAAAGCCCAGGCAAGGAAAAATTGCCCTTGGTTTTCGCTGCGCTCAAACTCTATTGAATCTCGCTTTCGCTCGATTCGTTGGGGCAATTTTTTGGCTCATTGGGTTGTGACTTTAAAAAAAAGCAAAAGCAGCTCGGAATTCGCTTCGCTCATGAGCTTTTTACTCGCTTCGCTCGACATAAAGCCATCGTAATCAGTTCGCACCCATTCGGGATGCTCTGATTCTGAGTTCTTGATACACAGGGGAGCCTGTAATCAGGGAAAAACAGGTGAAAAAATTTAGATCCCTGTAGTTCGCTCGTAGACACTCGCTAAATGCTCTCATTTGCGATTTAAGAGTTTTTTCTTAACTCAACTATAAATCTACTGTGGTTTAGCAAAACATCGCTAAAAACCCTATTTTTTTGCGTTTAAACAGCATTCACCAAGGTCGGTAATCGTTGTTATTTTCATTTTCTGGTTTTTTAGGCTCATTTTTCTGCTGTTTTTCCAATTCTTGGCGTTTTAAAAATGCCAAATGTTCTCGTTCGTGTCTTTCTTGTTCATAGCGTTGTTCTTTTTGCTCTCGTTCTTTACGTAATTGCTCTCTAAATTCACTTTCTCTGCGATCATTTTCAATTCTTCGTTGGCGATCTACTTCCGCTTGGCGTACTTGCTGCATTCTTTCTTGTTCAATTTTGAGATCATCTGCCCGTTTTGCTTTAAGGAGGGGACTCATATCATCATTAAAATCATGTAGGGTATCGAATGAATGAACGTACTCTCGTTTTAGCTTCTGCCAAAACGTGGGTTTTATCGTTGGTCGTTCAATCCCATTATTTTCCAGTATCTCTGAGCATTGACCTAAGCGTTGGACGACATTCTCAATATCGTATTCTTTAGCAAGTTGTTCGACCTCGGTTGCGTATTCTCTCCAGTTCTCATTTTTTGCCTGTTCTACTGATTTTTCAGTCGCATAAAAATCAGGTTTTTTTATATCTCTGTAAGTATGATGATAAGAGTCATAAAACAAATTATTGCTATGTAGGTAAAAATCGCTTTTGTTTTCTGCTAACCATCGTTTTGTCTTGGTGAGATTTGATTCAATCTGCTTTTGATTATCAGCAGCATTGCTTTGAATGGTGTAAAACTGATTGGCAAATTCTGCATAAATATCTTGGCACCGGATGAAGTCATCATATGCGTTGTCGATCTGTTGAACCTGTTGTTCTTGCAGGCGTTCTTCTTCTAGGTTGAGATTTACTAATTCTGCTAAAAGCTCTTTTTCTTCTGCTTCGGTTAACTGAAGTTCGTTTTCCAGCTGGGTAATCTGATCTTCTAATCGACTTGGAACAATAATTTCTTGATCAAGGCCCTTGATGATCTGTTGGTATTCTCGTGCAGCATCTAAATTTTTGGCTTTGATTGCATCATTTTCAAGTGCAATTCTTGGCAGCACAATTTCAGTGTTACGTTCTTCAAGCGGTCTTTTTTGTTCCTCGTCATATTGTCTGCGAAGTGCTGTAGCTTCATGCCCTTCATGATGAGTGGGTTCAAGAAAGTCTAAGCCCTGATCCTTGTAACTCCGGTGGTCGATGCGTTCGTCTAGTCCGGCATTTTCCAATACTGTGTTTACAACATTGGCAAAAGTTGCTCGGCTGTCCTTCAGGATCTCGGGACCATGGTCGTTGAAGATTCTTTGTTTCTTTCCTAATTCGCCTTTTTCATTGATGAGTCTGGTCGTGAACATCATGTGTACGTGATAGTTTTTATTATTGGTTTCATCGTTATGTTCATGTGGTGCATGGATGCAGGCATCGACAATAACATTGTGCTTGTTCACAAAGTCTCGGCAAAAGTCATCAACGATTTTTATGCGTTCTGCATCTGTTAATTCATGTGGTAAAGCACAGATATATTCTTTGGCGAGTCGTGCATTGGCTTTCATTGAGCCATTGGCATTGAATTCTTTTTTTTCTACTGTATTCCAAAGTGTTTGACGGTCTAAAAGTTTTGTATTGGTATGTTCTGGTGCATAAATATTTTTGTATGCAAGTCCCTTTTTTTTAGTGTAGTCCTGAGTCTTTCCAAAAGTCAGATCCTCTAATTTTTCACAGGCACGATAAGCAGCACAAGCAACGGCTGAACGTCCGTCACTTCGTGAGATGTTGCTTTCATTCAAATGAAAAATTGCCACTTTAAAAACCTAAATTTCTGCATACCGTGGTTTTGATTTTTGCAACTTTGAAAAAGTTGCTGACCATGCTAAAGCGAGGTCATGGGGTACAGGGGTTTCCCCTGTCGCAACGTCCACTTTTGAATGAAATGATAAAAGTGGGTAAGTGCGCCCTTCGTTTCACTCCGGGAAAACTTCGCTTCGCTACGTTTGATATTGCTCGCTTTGTTTTTTGACTCTATGATGATGTTTGGTTATTGATCATCACGGTTTAATACTATGTCAGATATTCAAGAAAAGAAAGATGCAGTTTTAAAGAAGCTCACTAAAGCACAGCAGAAGAAGTTATCTCTACAAGAGCAAATTGAGTATTTGAAAAAAGAACAAGAGCAGATCTTAGAACAGGCAAAACAGAAACAGAATGAGCTTAAACTTAAGCAGCAAAAACTTTTAAGTGAAGCCAAAGCTCAAGAACGGAAAAATGAAACTAGACGGAAAATTTTGCTTGGCGCTTGGGTTTTGAATAAATTTAAGAATGATGAATCTTTTAAACATCAATGGGCTGATTTTGAGCAGTTTTTAAGTGCGGAAAGTAAGACAGAAGAAAATAGACAGAAAGATAAAGAGCTTTTTAATGATCTTTTTAAGGGATAAGTTCTAAATTTCATATAAGAGATTTTATGTTAAATAAAGGTTAACTACTATGAAATGCTAATGTTTGTATTACAGGAGAGGTAGCTCAATTTGTTTGAACAACTAAAAGCTTATTTAAAGTTGAAATTGGCGTAAAATATATAAAACACTCACTTTGTTGAACTGGTATTTTAAGAATGCGAGATGGTATTTACTTCCTTGAATTTCAAGATAATTTTAATGATTTTGGTAATGGAGTTTTTGTAGTACAAAATAATATAATAAATGGTGGAAACTATGCATTTTCCTTTCAAGGTGAAATCATTAATCAAAAATCGAAAGTTATTATAAAACAACATGATAATAGTATAGAAAAAGCTATAAATGAAACTTTAAATGTATCTATTAAAAAGACGAATTATGATTATGAATTATTAGGGAGTATTACTAATAGACCTAATTTAGTCGTTTATATAAAAGCAAAATTTATAGGTGACTTATTTCTAAAATTAACATAATACACGTTATGCGAAGTCAAAAATGGGAGCTCTAAGCTCCCATTTTTAGTCTTTAATGCGCTTTTTCGCTTCGTCATAAACTATGCTGTCAGCTCGTTTCCCAACCGTAATGAGCAAGATAACTACCTGATCATCTTTAACTTGATAAACTAGTCGGACTCCAGCCTTTAATAATTTAATTTTGTAGCAACCTGCAAGATCACCTCTAAGCATATTCTTTGGAATATGTGGCTGCTCTATGACCTTGGCAAGTTTTTTCTTAAATTGATCTCTTATAGCACTAGGAAGCTTTTCCCATTCAGCTGTGAAGTCCTTATGACGTAAAAGTGATGTGTGCTGAATTAGCAGGAGACTTTCACTTGGGAGATTCTAGGCAGCTAACCGATAAAAGTCTTCTGCCATTTGATTTGGTGTCTTAAAATCCAAGCCTTTTTGAATTCTTCGCTGATTATAA
>NZ_VOYE01000034.1:0-5476 GCF_013420765.1 Acinetobacter sp. YH01009
CACTGCTTCGCAAGGCTAAATGAGTTTTACTATGATCAGCTACCCCAACAAAACAAGGTGGCTTAACTAGAGCGGAATATCACTTATAAATACGCTTTTAGTTGTTCAAACATGTGGGACCACCTCTTTGGTCAATTATTAGCAAGATGAATTTATTTTTAATCAGTCTAATAAAAAAGAGTGCCATATGGCACTCTTTTGATTTAAGTACAAATTAACCTTTATTGCATTTTGGATCTTGACCTAATGCACGAAGTTTATCCTGCTCTAAACGTTTTTTTAATACATTTTGATTGGCATTGTCTGTCAGAAGACTGCCACGTATTGTATAGATTGTAAGCTTAGATGAAGTTGAATCTATAGGCGTAATTGTAGTCTTAAAAATATAAGTCCCATATGGCGGTCTGCCATAAAAAGTCCCAATATTATTTTCACGATCTAGGTTAGCTTCAACTTTCAAATAATCATTATAAGTCCTGTATTCCACGCATTTTCCATATGCCTGCTTTAAGTTTGCATAGGATTGTACATAGTCCAAAGGAACTTCTACTGAACCACCACCATTGATTGATTTTGTGACCAATTCAGTTTCTGAGGTTGGTAGCATCATTCGTACGCAGCCTTGGAGCAATAACAGTGAAGTTAATAGCCCTAAGCCAGTAGCTGTTTTAATAAACTTTGACTTTTTTAAGGTTTGCATGCTCAACACCTTCAACAATACGTTTTGTAATAACAATAGATTCTGGCTCAGTCGCTTTAAATCGAGAGTCAACTTCATATTCAGCAATGAAAACTAGAGGTTTTGTATTTGGATTACGATCTACGCCAATCACATAATCTTTATTTTCTTCTAAAGTCACGTTTTTGATCTCAGTAAAGTAACTATGATTTCCAATGCCACTTACGAAAACAATGTCGTGTTGACCAACAGGTAGTTTGAGTTTCACCTGCGAATGATCAAATCTTGTTTGTGTAGTTGATGGGCTGAGTAGTGAGTTTTCTACAAATTTCACACGTTGCTGGTCAAAAGTGTAAACCGTGTAAGGGTACGCACTTAAAGAACCTGATCCTTGGAAAAACTCATAAGGAATTGTTTTGATCGTGGCATATTTTTGGCCCGAGCTCACGAGTTGGTTAGCATAAGCTTCTCGCTTTTCTGAAATAGGTGCATTTGCAGCAGTATTTAGGTAGCGTGCTTCCTTTGGAATGTGTAGCGGTAACATAGAAACTGACTTTTTATTATCAGCAGTTTCTACAACTTGACACCCGGTTAATAGACCAAATAAGCCTAAAAGTAAAAGTGGTTTAATATGCATTATTGATCCAAATTTATTCATAATTTTTGGTAAGCATAATTTACTTAAAATATATTTCGACTGAAATACATTAGGAAATAATTAAATCTAATGGATTAAATTATAATCAATATACTTGTTCAATTTTATCTTTTCTTCTTCGGGCACTTCTTGCCATTTCCACCCGGCAGGCAATCACAGGCCTGACCATCGCCGTCGCGGTCTAAACTTTTCCAACCTGTTTGTCCTGATTTCTTTCTTTGTTCATACCATTTCTGTGCTTGCTGCTGAGTACTAAAGTCAGCACACTTTTTTGCATAAACTTGAATGGAAGTGAACCCCAAAATTAAAATGAGTAAAAATTTCATAAATTATTTTAAAAGTAGAAAAGTCATGCAAATCTTATCAGTAAATTTACCGTGTGACAAAAAGTACACAATTTGTTAAATTAAGTAAAAATATAACATTCTTGGGGTATAAAGTGAACGGTATTACAATTTTTTTGCTTATATGTGTAGCACTTTTGGGGGCGGCTTTTTATTTTATATATGGGAAATATAAAGCAAAAGAAACTGAGAATACTAATAATCAGACTCAATTAAAAAAAATATGAAGCTAGATATTCAAGAATTATAGATGTTGATAAGGAAGTCGAAGAATCTTTAAAGCGTAAGACTCAACTAAGTAGCGATATTCAAGCGCTTCAGCTGGATTACCAAAAAAAATATGGTCTTTTCCAAATATTAACTCGTAAGATTGCTGTATATGATGAAGATTTAGAATTAGCTTAATCTGGGTTTTATAAGCCACATTTTGATTTTGGAACATCTGAAGAATATAAACAAAGAATTGCGTTGATCAGAGAAAAACAGAAATCAATGCTTAAGGCTAAAACCGCAGTCACTTGCTCTACAGAGTGGACTGTGGGAGAAAGTAAAGCTGAAGGTAAGAAAATGGTCACACGCGCAATCAAGCTAACAACGCGAGCATTCAATAATGAATGTGAAGCAGCTATAGCAAATGTGCGTTGGAATAATATAGAAAAAATGCAGGAGCGTATTCGCAAAGCTGCCGAAGATATAAATAAAATGAATGAGTCAAACCATGTCTATATTGATCGTAAATATGTGGACATGAAGATGCAGGAGTTATGGTTGGCTTATGGATATCAAGAAAAAGTAAAAGAAGAGAAAGAGGAGCAGGCTGAAATTCGCCGTCAAATGCGCGAAGAGGCAAAGCTTGAGCAGGAAATGGCGGCAGCTCAGAAGGAAGAGGAAAAATTCCAAAAATTATTATTGAAAGCACAAGCTGAAGCAGCAAAAGCTGTCGGTGGTAACTTAGATAAATTGAATGCAGAAATTGCTGAGTTATCAATTAAGTTAGAAGAGGCTCATCAGAAAAATGAGCGCGCACTATCAATGGCACAGCAGACAAAAGCGGGACATGTTTATATTATTTCTAACATCGGATCATTTGGCGAAGATGTCTATAAGATTGGTATGACGCGCCGTTTGGAGCCAATAGATCGTGTACATGAACTGGGCGATGCTAGTGTGCCGTTCTACTTTGATGTACATGCAATGATCTATAGCGAAAATGCACCGGCTATGGAAAATGCGCTTCATAAAGTGTTTGCTGAACGTCGTTTAAATCTAGTCAATCTCCGAAAAGAATTTTTCCATGTGACTTTAGATGAAATCCAAAGTGAGGTTCATAAGATTTCAAGCGATGCTGAATTTACTATTACAGCTGAAGCTGAGCAATATAGACAAAGCCAAACAATTAGACATGAAAAAACTCAGGCAGAAAAAAGGCTTGAGGAAGAAATTCCAGCTTTAATATAAGGGGTTAATCGTGGGTTTTAATTTTAGAAAAAGTCTAAAGATAGCACCGGGTGTACGTTTAAATATTACGAAAAAGGGTATTTCTAGCGTTTCATTAGGCGGTAAAGGCGCGCGTGTAAACCTTGGCAAAAAGGGAACAAGAACAACTGTTGGTTTGCCTGGTACTGGGCTTTCGTATAGCAGTTTTAGCCCTAAGCAAGTAAAGAAAGAAACTGTTAGAAGTGAGCCTGTAAGGTCTAGCATGCAAATGAATATGTCTCCTGTAGGAACGCAAGTTCCTACACCTTTACCATTTATGCCAAAGTTTGAGCGGAAGGTTTCGATTCTTTTAGGCATTGGAATCTTTCTAATGCCATATATTTTCGCATGGTTTACTTTGCGTGAAGGCTATTCAAAGCCAGCAAGGTTTATAAGTTTTGGATGGCTTTTATTATTTGTATTTGTGAATCTACAACAATCTTGAGTAATGCTTAATGAAAAAAATAATTCTACAGCTATCTCTAATCCTATTGTCATCATTTAGTTTTGCTTTTGATGGTTTGGAATTAAATGAAGAAGAATTCTATCCTTTAGCAAAGAAATATGTAAATACCAGTACTCTTAATGTTAGAAACAATCCTAAAAATGGGGAAATTGTAGAAAAGTTAGCAAGAGGTGATGCCGTTCTAATATATGATAGAAAAGATCAGTGGGAAAGATTATCAAAAGAATTTGAAAGTCCTAAATGGGTTTTATCCAAATATTTATGCGCATTTGAAAACTGCTTTCTTAAAGGTGATCTATACTCAAAAAGTACAGTGAAGAACAGTTATTCCTCGCATATAAAGAGTCAACCTAACACAAAAGTTAAAAAAACATATTCTAAAGGTTGTTCTTGTGATTCAGGCTCGTATTGTTATGGTCCAAGAGGTGGTCGTTATTGCTATACTTCCGGAGGAAATAAGAGTTACCGCTAATAAAAGCACCTTAAGGTGCTTTACCCCAATTGGGTGTTACGAATATTTTCTTAACGTGGCGCTCTCATTTAATAGCAATCTTCGCCCTCACACAAGTCGCTAAAGAATTCCGCAAATGGGTACTCGATGTACTGGAAAAAGAAGTTCTAAAACAGCAAATCGACACACGAGTAAAAATCAACGCAGAGCAGCAAGCAGAACTCAAAGAAATTATCGACCGACGTGCCCAAGGTGAACGCAAACTACATGCAGAAATGTGGTCACGTCACAAAAAACACTTCCGCATCGCACGTTATAGCGATCTGTTGCCCATTCATTTCCACGACGCAGTAAATTACCTAGAAACTTTAGAAGTTAAGTCAAAAGGAAATATCTATATAGATGAAAAACAATTCCTAGAAATGCTCTGCGTACATGCACGAGTCTTTCAAGCGTGGTGGAATACACATAGCCCAGCATTACTCAATTCATTACTGATGAGCATGCTCAACGACAATATGTTCTCTATGAGCAGTGCCATATCAAACGTAAGTAAAAATGTGGATTCATAATGCCAAACTATGATTACGACCACATGTTTGAATTACAGACACTTTCACATGCAAGATACGGACTGCTCAAGTAAAAAATAAGCCACCTTCGTACGGTTTTTTTATATCAATGGATAACAAAAGGAAATGGCAAAAGTGCTTTGTACATCTTACGATATAAATGAAAAATCATTGATGAAATTTAGAATTTCACATGATTAAAAATGATCAATTTAAAAATGGCACATAGTGATGAAAAAATTAACTTTGTTAGGTTCAATAACTTTGGCTTTGTCTGCGGCGGTTTCGCCAAGTGTATCTGCTGCACCAGTAAAACCCATTCAGTTTGCAAAAGGTGCTATTGGTACTACAGTTGCAGGATCATTTAAAGGCTACGATGACATTCAGTATAGTTTGAATGCTAAGGCTGGACAAACTTTAAGCTATAAGCTGACAAGCAATCATGATTTAGCCCAAATTAATATATATGCTCCTGGTGATAAACCAGGAAAAGCAGACGCTTTGGTGATTGGATCTACAACAGGAGCATCTGGAAAATTCAAGCTGCCAGAATCAGGCAATTATTTGATTCAGATCTACCAAATGCGGAATACGGCACGGAATAATAGAACAGTTAATTATAAATTGCATGTTGAAGCAGTTCGCTAAACTTACTTTATCTGGATAGCTTAGAAAGTAACCGAAGCAAAACCAACTAGATGAAATTAGGGTCTGTTGACATTTGTTGATTAAAAAAATAGCGAGATAGTAAAATTAAATCGCCAAACCCAATTTTACACTCGCTATGCCTCGAACAATGCTAAATGATCAACACTGGTCCAAGTTACTTG
>NZ_VOYE01000035.1:0-4490 GCF_013420765.1 Acinetobacter sp. YH01009
GCAAGTAACTTGGACCAGTGTTGATCATTTAGCATTGTTCGAGGCATAGCGAGTGTAAAATTGGGTTTGGCGATTTAATTTTACTATCTCGCTATTTTTTTAATCAACAAATGTCAACAGACCCTAAAGTGTCCAACTTAAAAAAGAATGGGTGTCCAAATACTTATTGATTTTGCAATAGGATGTCGAGGGCTTTTTTCATGTCGTCATTCATTCAGAGATCGCACTCTATTCGTCGAAAAATCGCAATTTATCAACAATACTTACATCGCAACAGTAAAACTGTACTTATAATCGGCAGAGAATTTAGACAGAATAACGGCTGCGAGTTCAGCAGCTCGAACTGTCAGCGCTTAGGGATTAGGCGACAACAATAAAAATTGAATTAAAAAATTAGAGAATGACCTATGCAATTGCAACAGCAACAACTGAATAGTTTTACCCGCATTTTTCATGCCGCTCCAGAACACAATAGCCCACAAGATCTTGCACAATATATTGGCGCGCATCGACAAGAGCTTTTACAACAAATCCATGAAAATGGCATCTTACTGTTTCGTGGTTTTAACATCGAGCAACCCGAACAATTTAACCAACTGATTGAACAATATTTTCAGTTTACCCCATGGAATGCTTTTAACCCCAATATGCCCAGCTGGGTTGCATCTTGGATGCGAAAATACAGCGAGAACTTGCTCGGTGCTGGCGACTACCGTCGTTATATAGACCGCAACACAGTGCAATTGGGTCCAGTCGAAAACTCGGTACAAGGCCCGCATGTTGAAGGCGGAGTACGCTCAGAACGCTCGCGTTATATCGCCTTATTTTGTCAGGAACCTTCGACGTATTTGGCAGAAACAGGATTTAATAACTTAGAGCAGATTTGGGAGAATTTTCCGAAACATCTACAGGAAAAATATCTCGGCGCATGGAACCATTTTTCTTATGTCTCGGCGCGCGAGGTGGGGCTATTTGACCGATTATTGCTGAAAAAGAGCCCGTTTAGTCTAGAGATTCGACAAGATAAAAAAGCCAAATTGACCTTGCAGCGTTCGCCACTGGTGATTCATCACCCTGATACAAAAAAGCATGTCATTCAGCCGTGGGCTTTTGCCAATAATACCAATCCATTTGCCCATCAGGCGGCCAAAAATTGCTTTGAAAATCGCGGGGAGATTGAAATCGATTCAACGGCTGACGGCATGCAACTGACATGGGAAATTTACACGCCAGAAGGTCAACAAATTGAATGGAACGATGCCGAAAAGCAGCAATTTTTTGATGCGATGTATAAAGATGCCCTGCTTTTGCAGTGGCATAAAGGTGATGTTGCGATCGTTGATAATATTAAAATTGCGCATTGGCGGATGAATGGAGAACAAGGAAATCGTAAGTTGATTCAAATTCAAGCCAATGCCTTTAATGCCGATGAGCACTATGCGGCTTAGCTGACTGATTTAAAATTCGTGCAGGCATGTATGTGAGAAGCCCCGTAGGGGCTTTTTTTTTATTTTTTGAATTTTTTGTTTATTTTTTAGCCGCTATTTTGGCTCAATTTTGAATAACCATGCTTTTTCACCGTCTTCAATCCCCCAAATGGCGCCATCTTTGGCTTCAATCAAGCCACGGATCCGCTGTTTCATGTCGATGCGCTGGATTTCTGTTGCCGGTTGATGTGCTGTGTCCACAATCACGATTACTTGAGACGACAATCCGCCAATCAGCGCTTTATTTTTCCACAAGGGGAACTTTTGCCCTTGGTAAAACATCAAACTCGATGGTGAAATCACGGGTGTCCAACTGATGGCAGGCGCTTCAAATTCAGGCCGCGTATGATGATCCGGAATCGGTTGATCATCATAATGATCACCATTCGACACATGTGGATAGCCATAGTTTTTCGCACGCTGCACCAGATTTAACTCATCACCGCCTTTCGGGCCCATTTCGGCCACCCAAAGTTGCTGTTTTGCATCAAATGCCATGCCTAAAGGGTTACGGTGCCCGAAGCTCCACACTTGCTTGGCAACCTCGCCTTGGGTCTGAAATGGATTATCTGCAGCAGGCGTTCCATCACTATTTAAGCGCAGCACTTTACCCAAATTTGACTGCAGATCTTGTGCAGGATCAAACTTCTGACGTTCGCCCGAACTCACCCATAATTTTCCATCTGCTCCAAACTGCATTCGGTGTGAATAATGGCCTTGACCTTCTACTTTTGGAATTTGCCTCCAAATGATTTTTCGCTGTTTTAAACTTGGCGCAGCTTCATTGAGGTTTAATGTGGCTTTTTCGATGACAGCGCCAAAACCGCCCTGTCCTGCTTCTGCATAGCTCAGGTATATTTGATGATTTTTTTCAAATTGTGGATCAAGTGCAATATCGCCTAATCCTCCTTGTCCACCATAGGCAACTTTGGGAAGGTTTTTCACCTGTATTTTTTGCTGGTTTTGCGGATTAAAGATGATCAGTTGACCTTTTCTTTCAGTCAGCAATAAACGGCCGTCTGTAAGTGGCTGGATGGCCCAAGGTTCATTAAATTGAGCGATTTTTTGTATTTTAAAGCGCTGTTCTTGCTGGATTTGTGCCGAATTTTGAGTTTGGCTTGGTGTTCGCTCTTGTGCTGTAGATGCAGTGTTTTCTGCATGGCATGCGGCGGTCATCAGGATGCCAACGATGAGGCTAGGCGTTCGAAAATATTTTATGCATTGTTTCATTTACTGTTCCCTTCCCTTTTATAATCATTTGATTCTAATCAATTAATCAGATGATTTTTCTTTGGAAAGGTAACAGAATAATTTTGTACGTTTTGGCTTACATGACATGCAGAAAATTGCGGCTTTCCAAGTTTCAGAAACAGGCCTAATCTACAATTATCAGGAGACAGGAAGTTTCCGAAACATAAAACAATAACAATAAGTTTCTGCATCAGGACGTGAGATATAACAAGGAGTTGTATCTAGAACACGAAATACGAAGAAAACCCCGACAGGACGTCGGGGTTTTCTTTTTCTAGCTGATTTTTAAAAGTTCGCTCTAATCTAGAACCTTCGCATAACATCTCTGTCAAAACTTCTTACAGTTTCCTGCGAAATTATTACATACCCAAATCCGTCAGCTTGTTAGCGTGGTAGACAATCCTCATTGCAAGGAGTCAATCATGACTTTAAAAGCTTTAGTGATAACGTCAAATGTCGGTGTTGAACATGACGAGCTGATCCAACCATTAAATTATTTAAATGAAAAGGGAATTGAAGCCATTCATGCCGCTATTAAACATGCGGTTGTCCAAACAGTAAAAGCCGACAAAAAGGTCGAAGCTGAAGTTCAACCCAATGCCCAATTGAGCAGCGTAAATGCTGAAGACTATGATGTCTTAGTAATTCCAGGCGGAACTGTCAATGCAGATCATCTACGGATCGATGAAAATGCACTGCGACTTATTCAAAACTTTGCTGACCATCAAAAACCTATTGCTGCAATTTGTCATGGTCCTTGGGCGCTCATTAATGCTGAAAGAATTCGTGATAAAACTCTGACGTCTTATAAAAGCATTCGTTTGGATTTGGAAAATGCGGGTGCACATTGGGTCGATGAGCAGGTGCACCGCTGTAATACGGGCGGTTGGGTGCTCATTACTTCTCGCTGTCCAGATGACTTGCCTGCGTTTAATCAAGCAATTCAGCAGGAGCTTGAGCAACAGCAACAGCAACAGCAACAGCAACAGCAACAATAATACAAATGGAAAATACCCGCATATTGCATGCGGGTATTTTATAAATCTAAGTTATAGGATATATGGCTTACATATTTTTTAAGTATGCCACTACATCCTCGTTGCCTGCCATTTCTGCGAGCTCTAATGCTGTGTATTGGGTTTTGTGCTGTACGTCTGCACCTTTACCTACCAAAAGCTTTACGACGTCTAAATAGCCATTCTCTGCTGCTGCATGCAGTGCGCTATAGCCTTCTTCATCGGCAGTGTTTACATCTGTGCCATTCGCCAAAGATTTTTCGACTTCTGCGAGTTCACCTAAAGATGCCCAGTACACCAGTTCAGGCAAATGCAGTTCATCATCTTCTTCAGGGATTGGGGAGAATGAGTTGAGTTTCATTTTGTATCCATTAATTTCTGTTCAGCTAATTTGCCTTACATTAAATCCAAAATATCGTAAAACCTTTGTTGTCCGTCCATTAATAACAGGTTTGCCTTCACTATTTACCCAACCAACTAATTCCTGAATATTTGATTGTCCAAATTCATTCAATTTATATTTAGGGTCAAAAATACAGTCTGCTATACGTTTCGGCAAAGATACACTTTCATCATGTAATAAATATATTAATGTTTTCTTTATTCTAGATATAACCCGAATCGCGGATAAGAAATTGACTTGAAAAATATGAGGACTAGAGCCATCAGTTGAGTTACCACACAAAACTCACAACTCTATCCTCATGTTTAATAGTACCGAATTATTTTGCGTAAT
>NZ_VOYE01000036.1:0-3906 GCF_013420765.1 Acinetobacter sp. YH01009
TAGAGCTAGAAGTATCTCAGGCTTTTTAAGTGGTATTTACGCATCACTATGTGCATACCAATTAACTCAGCAGCATAAGCCCACAATTCAAATTATGCAGTCATTGGCTTAAAAAGGATTCGGGTTAGATATATCATTATTTCTTAAAAACTCTTGTTTAAGTGTATTTAAACCTCCTTTATAAAATCTTAGACGATCATAGAATGAATGTGCAACGCAAAGAGCATCTACTATTTGTTCGGGTTTAGCTAGTTCTATAGCGGCCTTACTACCTAATATTTTATTAATTAATGGATAATTATAATGGACAATTGTATCTTCAAAATGTGGCCAATTAGTATTCATCCACTCATCAATCAAGCGATTTAATAACGCCTCTTTATTTGTATCCCAACCTATTTTTTGTTCTTTCCAAATGTCATTTATTGCATGCCGATCGCGAACAAAACTAAAAAAAGAATCAATTTCTAACCTCAATGGTATTAAATTCAAATCAATTTTTCGACTTTTTCTCTTATAAACTTGTTCTATTAAATTGAATGCAGATACCGATTCTTGATACGACTTTAAAAAACTATCTAAAAAAAGCTCAGATTTTTTTTGTCTTGGTACATATCTTTCGATGTTAGGAAAATTCACATCACCTAAAACTTGTTCAACTTCATAGTCAAAATCATTAACACTATCTAAAGTCGATTTAAATGTTTTATAAATTTTTTCATATTTTTCAACTTCTTCATAAGTTAAGACTTTGGCTGCATCCCAATATTCAGAAAATAGCATAATAAGTTCCTCATATCTTGAATCATCAGATAGAAGCCCAATCATAATTTCCTGATTTGTAAGTAAAGCGCTTTTGGTTAAATTTGCAGATCCTACAAAAATTATTTTATCTCCTAAAATATATAATTTAGGGTGAAAAGATGGATTAGTATAAAATCTAGCTTCGATATTTTTGCTGTTATTTAAAAGATGTTTTAAAGCAATAGGTGATGTTGGAAACCCTAACCTAACAACTATTCTAATACGGCAATTTCTTTGAATTAACTCATCAATCACATCAAATTCAGTAAAGAATGCTGATGCAATATAGACCTCCATTCCATCTTCAATACTATTCATGAATCCAGCTCTAAAAAAATCTTTTTTAGAATTAGTATTAGTAAAAATTCCTTTCATTTTTTAACCATTTTATAAATTAATATTCATATAACATACTAAAAATTAAATAAAAAAGCCCCCTTTCGGAGGCTTTTCTTTTTAAAGAATCACAACTTAAGCTTTGGCTGTAGATGCTTCTTTAACATCAATCTTATCACTGTCATTTTCATGCATAATCAACGCAACCGCGATTGCAGTGATCAGTACAGGTAAACCTACCGCCATAAAGTTGAAATGAGCAGGTAAGTTCATACCAAGCAAACCACCGATCAGAATCGGCCCTACAATCGCGCCCATACGACCAATCGCAGAAGACCAACCAATACCTGTCGAACGTACAGCAAGTGGGTAATACTGCGCCACATAGCTGTACAACAGCATTTGCGAACCAATAGATGCAGCACCTGCCAAGAACACCAAGATGTATAGCAAGAACTGATTTGACTGGAAGCCCATCAAGCTCATCACAATCGCCCCCATCATACCCAAAACCATCAGCACAGGTTTTAAATGGAAACGGTCAGCCAAAATACCACCGCCAACAATACCCACAACTGCGCCCACGTTCATGACCATCATGAACATTAAGCTGTTATCCATAGAATAACCGGCTGCCATCATCAGTTTTGGTAACCAGCTGCTTAGCGCATACATGGTCAATAGGCACGTAAAGAACGCCACCCAAAACAGCAATGTATTTACGGCACGACCACGGCGGAACAAACTCACCACGTTAGCAGCTTCAGGCACGCTTTCCTGCGGTAAAGTGAACACTGTATTTTCGGTTACTTTCACTTCAGGCGCTAAGCGCTTCACGATACTGCGAGCTTTTTCCTGTTTGTTTTCTTTCACCATAAATGCCAAAGATTCAGGTAAGAATTTCCAAATCACTGGTAAAAGGAAAAGTGGAATACCTGCAATAAAGAACATGATTTGCCAACCAAAGTCAGGGGTGAACCATGAACCTAAAAGTGCCGCCATCACACCACCGACTGCATAACCACTAAACATCGTCGTTACTAGTGTGCTACGCATCTTCTGCGGCGCGTATTCCGACGTTAAAGCCACAAGGTTAGGCATTACACCGCCAATCCCTAAACCAGCCAAGAAACGCAAAATACCAAATTCTGTTGGATTCGACGCAAAACCACCAGCAAAGGTCAAACCACTAAATAAAACGATACAGATCATGATGACTTTTTTACGGCCAATCTTATCTGCTAAAGAACCAAAGAACATGGCACCAAACATCATGCCTGCGAGCGCAGTACTGGCAAGCATCCCCGCTTGCATTGCACTTAAGCCCCAGTCTTGCATCAATAATGGTAAAACCACGCCATTAATCGCTAAATCGTAGCCATCAAATAAAATAATCAATAAGCACCAAGCCACTACATTGAAGTGGAACGGGGTAAATTTAGCCTTATCGACTACAGAATTTATGTCTATTTTTTCCGTTGTCATCGTTCTCATCTCCCATGAGTACTTGTCCATAACATTCATTGAATTTTTAAGTAAAATTCAACAGCCACGGAATATACGGAACAGTGTTTTCTAGGGATATTAGACGTATGTTTAATAAATCTAGTCTCTTATAAGTACATGTTAATTGTGTTATTTTTCATGCTTTAGTTTAATTATTAAACATTATCAATATATGATTATTTAACTTCTTTTTTTAAATAATAATGTCCTTGTTTTTAGGTCTAATTCTTCTATTCTTTCATTCAACTTCAGAACGACACACCATCATTTATTTCTATCTTTAGTTTAGAAAAATTTTAAATGTCTAAAAAACAAACGAAAATATATCTTTAGAAAAGTTCGTTTGAACACTCTAGATTGTTTTAAATACCTTGATAGCGCTGAGATTAAGCAATCACCAGCTTACAGCGAAATCCACGAGACGCATAATATGACTGTGCGCCATTATGGTAGCTAAATACATGATCATAACGTCGGTCACAAAACAGTGCCCCACCCTTTTGCCGAATATCTGCTGGCGTCACGATCCAGCTCGAAGTATTTAAATCGAAATGAAAAACTTGCTGTATCGCTCGGTAGTCCTCTTCTGTAAGCAGCTGAGCACCGATGTCTCGAACCATGTCTATTACGTTATTTTTGGGAGGATGATCCTTCCGATTCTCCAAGGCATCACGGTCATAACATAAGCGTCGTCTAGGCTTTGGCGACTCTAAGCTGCAATCATAAAATATCAGGTCATGAGATTGCCGATTCAGCCTCACAATATCTGGCTCACCCCCTGTTTTTTCCATTTCGATTACAGTTTTTAGTTTTGAGGGCTGTGCAATCAATTGTTTTTTAACATCATCCCAAAGCAATTCTGGATGACGCTGCATATTTGCCTCAAAGCGTTGCTGCAATATCTCTAAAATAGAGACTTCATTGAGATCTTGGAGCATTTGCACATCCTATTGTTTTTATACATTGGAGACTGAACTTCACTATAAAGAATATAGACTCACCTTGATGTAAATTTTTAGCGCTGTTTAGCCGTATTATTTTTAAATATCTATCATTTCCCAGTTTGTCTTTCTGCTTTTCTTATTATTTTTTTCTTCCCTTTTCATCACGCATAAAAAAACACCCCCTTCGCTTTGAAGGGGGTGTTTCGAATAATGAGCTGGCGATGACTTACTCTCACATGGGTAACCCCACACTACCATCAGCGCTAAGAGGTTTCACTTCTGAGTTCGGGAAGGGATCAGGTGGTTCACTCTTGCT
>NZ_VOYE01000037.1:0-1787 GCF_013420765.1 Acinetobacter sp. YH01009
CATCAATTAACCTTCCAGCACCGGGCAGGCATCACACCCTATACGTCCACTTTCGTGTTTGCAGAGTGCTATGTTTTTAATAAACAGTTGCAGGGGCCTGGTTTCTGTGGCTGCTCTCAGCTCAGGAAGCAAGTTCCATCACCAAAAGCAGCGTACCTTCTCCCGAAGTTACGGTACCATTTTGCCTAGTTCCTTCAGCAGAGTTCTCTCAAGCGCTTTGGTCTACTCGACCTGACCACCTGTGTCGGTTTCGGGTACGATTCCAGTGTAACTGAAGCTTAGAGACTTTTCCTGGAAGTATGGTATCAGCCACTTCACTGTACAAGTACAGCTTGCTGTCAGATCTCAGCATAGAGTACCCCGGATTTGCCTAAGATACATGCCTACTTCCTTTCACCTGGACAACCAACGCCAGGCTGACTTAACCTTCTCCGTCCTCTCATCGCATTACACTGAAGTATTGGAATATTAACCAATTTCCCATCGACTACGCCTCTCGGCCTCGCCTTAGGGGTCGACTCACCCAGCCCCGATTAACGTTGGACTGGAACCCTTGGTCTTTCAGCGAACGGGTTTTTCACCCGTTTTGTCGTTACTCACGTCAGCATTCGCACTTCTGATACCTCCAGCAGACTTCTCAATCCACCTTCATCGGCTTACAGAACGCTCCCCTACCACTTACACTAATGTGTAAATCCGCAGCTTCGGCATATAGTTTTAGCCCCGTTACATCTTCCGCGCAGGCCGACTCGACTAGTGAGCTATTACGCTTTCTTTAAAGGGTGGCTGCTTCTAAGCCAACCTCCTAGCTGTCTATGCCTTCCCACATCGTTTCCCACTTAACTATAATTTTGGGGCCTTAGCTGGCGGTCTGGATTGTTTTCCTCTTGACTACGGACGTTAGCACCCGCAGTCTGTCTCCCGGATAGTACTCATTGGTATTCGGAGTTTGCATCGGTTTGGTAAGTCGGGATGACCCCCTAGCCGAAACAGTGCTCTACCCCCAATGGTATTCGTCCGAGGCGCTACCTAAATAGCTTTCGGGGAGAACCAGCTATCACCGAGTTTGATTAGCCTTTCACCCCTATCCACAAGTCATCCCCTGGCTTTTCAACGACAGTGGGTTCGGTCCTCCAGTTAGTGTTACCCAACCTTCAACCTGCTCATGGATAGATCACCCGGTTTCGGGTCTACACCCAGCAACTAAACGCCCTATTAAGACTCGATTTCTCTACGGCTCCCCTAATCGGTTAACCTTGCTACTGAATGTAAGTCGCTGACCCATTATACAAAAGGTACGCAGTCACCAAACAAGTTGGCTCCCACTGCTTGTATGCATGCGGTTTCAGGATCTATTTCACTCCCCTCACAGGGGTTCTTTTCGCCTTTCCCTCACGGTACTGGTTCACTATCGGTCAGTCAGGAGTATTTAGCCTTGGAGGATGGTCCCCCCATATTCAGACAAGGTTTCACGTGCCTCGCCCTACTCGACATCATTATCTAAGCCCTTTCGCGTACAGGACTATCACCTACTATGGTCGCACTTCCCAGAGCGTTCCACTAAAGCTTAGATAACTTAATGGGCTTTTCCCCGTTCGCTCGCCGCTACTGAGGGAATCTCAATTGATTTCTTTTCCTAAGGGTACTGAGATGTTTCACTTCCCCTCGTTCGCCTCATAAACCTATGTATTCAGTTTATGATACCCGCCTTATAGCGGGTGGGTTTCCCCATTCAGAAATCTCCGGATCACAGGATATTTGCCGCCTCCCCGGAGCTTTCGCAGGCT
>NZ_VOYE01000038.1:0-3438 GCF_013420765.1 Acinetobacter sp. YH01009
TTATAATCAGCGAAGAATTCAAAAAGGCTTGGATTTTAAGACACCAAATCAAATGGCAGAAGACTTTTATCGGTTAGCTGCCTAGAATCTCCCAAGTGAAAGTCTCCTGCTAATTCAGCACACATCAGGAACATCATCGACTCAAATCTCTATTTGCAACAGTGCCGTCAAAAGTGCATAGGCTTTAACACAAGCCTTGCAGTGCTTATTCATTTTTTCCAGTTTCTGAAAAGTTATAGGATTCATTTTGCTCTCTAGGCAGTTAAATTTTTAAGTGAAGAAATTTCTACCGATTCTAAATATCCAGGATTAAAAAAGGGAAAAAATTTCTGTTAGATGATCCCGTGCTTTGTAAAAAAAATATCAAAATTATAAAGAGTTGAATTCTATTAATACATTGAAATTAAACATAATTTTTAATATCGACACACATGATAGCTACCTAATGGAGCTAATTTAGGTAGCTATCATGTGTGATGCTAAGCTTTAAATTTTTTATAAAATATAAGCATTTGATTTTAAATATTATTTTGTTTATGTGGCAAAAATAAAACTCAAACATTAATATTTATAAGTTATTGAAATTAAATATAAAATTCAGATCACACATAATACCTACCTTGATGTGGAAAGAAGCTATTGTGTGTGTCGATCAGAGCATTATATGTAGAAAGGTCTCTAGTTCTTTATCCTGTCTACCCGACTTGTAATATGATTCATATATCAGCTAATTGGGAGTACGGCACTATGTCAACAGTAGATCTAATTGATGAAGATGACAATGAATCAGGTATTGCTGCCAAAGCTGCAAATGTACTTCGAGACCGCTTTATTGCCGCAGCGCAAAGAGGAACAGTGCTGTATGTAGAAAATGATAATTTAATGAGTAAAACACCGAATGGTGTGCCAATTTTGGTTAAACACTTGGACGGCCGGAATCCTGACCTTGCTTACCGACTTGCTGGGCGACGAACTTTTAAAATTAAAAAACGTAAAATTAATTCGAATTGAGGCAGGCTTTTACTCCCATTCGATCGAATTTCGAATAAGAGATGTTCTGTAAATTTAGAGTATAGCCTAACGGAACAAAATAAAGTCTTAAAAAGCAACTCAAAAACCGTATTTATAGACTTAATATTTAATTTCGGTACAATATGTATTTAATTATCTAAACTCTAACGGTACAGAATGCCTAATCAGGTCGGATATATTCGAGTCAGTTCAACTGAACAAAATACTGAACGTCAATTAGATGGAATCAGCCTGGATAAGACCTTTACTGAAAAGGCAAGCGGTGGTAGCCGTGAACGTCCTCAGTTAAATGCAATGCTCGACTATCTGCGTGAAGGTGATACGGTGCATGTTCATAGTATTGATCGTCTGGCACGTAATACAAATGATCTGAACGAAATTGTGAATAGTCTGAATGATCGTGGTATAACCATTATTTTTCATAAAGAGAATTTGACCTTCAGTCATGATGTAGCACAATCGGCAATAAATAAACTCATGTTTCAGATGCTTGCTGCATTTGCAGAGTTTGAACGCTCCATGATCCGTGAGCGTCAAAAGGAAGGAATTGCAAAAGCCAAAGCGAAGGGCTTATATAAGGGAAGAAAGCGGAAGGTTGACTATGTTGAAATACGAAAAGCAATGGCTGAAGAAAATTCAACATTTAGAGGTGTTGCAGAAAAGTTTAAAGTAGGGATAGCAACAGTACAAAGAGCTTTAAAAGAAGAAACTAATAATCAATAAGGTTGATTAATGAAGACGCTTAGATATTCAAATTTAGAAAAGATCATGACCATTTATACTGAAATTTCTACTTATATTACATTTCATAATGCGACTGGTTTAACAGATATAAATAAATCAATGGAAGATTTTTGAACCGTACCGGGTTTGTCGGAGACCAAGCTTTCTGAGAGAATGTCCCGATGAAAAAAGTAAAATATACCCCTGAAATCAGAGAAAGAGCGGTTCAATTATTGATTGAATCCGAGAAAGATTATCCATCGAATTGGGCTGCGATCACCGCTATTGCTCCCTGAGCAGTATACTGCGCAAGGGTTGTACTCCTGAAACACTACGTGTTTGGTATCAAAAATATTTAGATAAACAAAATCCAGTTAAAGTACAGCAGCTTTCAGACCAAGAACGTATCAAACAACTCGAACGCGAAAATAAAGAACTGCAACGCGCCAATGAAATTCTACGTAAAGCAGCCGCTTTTTTCGCCCAGGCGGAGCTCGACCGCCCACACAAATAATGGTGGATTTTATCCATAATAATAAAGAGCTGTACGGAGTCGAGGCGATTTGTAGAATTTTACCGATCGCACCTTCAACCTATTACCGGACTCTAGATCTCTGTGAAAATCCAGAACATCGAGCAAAGCGAGATTTACATGACTTGCATCATGCTGAGGAGATTAAACGAATTTGGAAGGAAAGTTCAGGTCGGTATGGTGTACGTAAAGTCTGGCAAAAACTGAAACGTGAAGGCTATATTATTGCGCGCTGTACTGTTGCTCGATTAATGCAAAAGCTAGGTATAAAAGGTGTTTGGCGTGGTAAGAACAAACAAACCACCCGTAGCCGAGATGATCAAAAACGAGCGGATGACTTGGTAAAACGTAATTTTACTGCTGATCATCCTGACCAACTGTGGGTGAGTGACTTTACGTATATTCAAACAAATTCAGGCTGGGTTTATACTGCATTTATTATTGATGTGTTCTCACGAGCAATTGTTGGATGGAAAGTATCGACACGGATGAATACAGATATGGTGCTCGATGCATTGGAGCAAGCATTTAGGGCGGCAGAGGGGGCTGGAACGCTGAGTGCGCCCATGCCGCATTGCGAAGCAAAAGATAATCGGATAAAATGTAGCAATTCATATTCGTAAGCGTGGAGTAATCAGATGGGAAATTCCAAGTCAGCAGACAAGTAAGCCGCAACAACCAGTATTGTTGTTGCGGCGCTCTGTAAGGCTAGTCTCATCTGATTGCTGACGAGCAGACGTCGCCCGGTATTCCTTAATCGAGGGTTGATTCGTCATGACCACCACACGCCCCGCGTGGGCCTATACGCTGCCGGCAGCACTGCTGCTGATGGCTCCTTTCGACATCCTCGCTTCACTGGCGATGGATATTTATCTCCCTGTCGTTCCAGCGATGCCCGGCATCCTGAACACGACGCCCGCTATGATCCAACTCACGTTGAGCCTCTATATGGTGATGCTCGGCGTGGGCCAGGTGATTTTTGGTCCGCTCTCAGACAGAATCGGGCGACGGCCAATTCTACTTGCGGGCGCAACGGCTTTCGTCATTGCGTCTCTGGGAGCAGCTTGGTCTTCAACTGCACCGGCCTTTGTCGCTTTCCGTCTACTTCAAGCAGTGGGCGCGTCGGCCATGCTGGTGGCGACGTTCGCGAC
>NZ_VOYE01000039.1:0-3422 GCF_013420765.1 Acinetobacter sp. YH01009
ATGAGGCATGTTCCGCGTCCTTGCAATACTGTGTTTACATACAGTCTATCGCTTAGCGGAAAGTTCTTTTACCCTCAGCCGAAATGCCTGCCGTTGCTAGACATTGCCAGCCAGTGCCCGTCACTCCCACTCGATTGTAAACAAGCACACAAAACCCTTTAGTGACAACAATTTGCAAGAACTATCAGGCTCAGTGCCATGAAAAATACCATGACCAGATCATGAGGTTGAACACGGCTTGCGCCGGCAGCGTTCACGCTCCTGGTCGGCGATCTCGCCCGGCTGCAATGCTAGCTCAGCATCGGTCATGCGCTCCAGCACGTCGCGTAGGCGGATGGTGCAAGGAATGGGCGGCAGCTCGAACTCATAGCCGCCGGCGATCATTTCGGCCGCAATCTCCTCGGTGATGAAAAACGGCTCGTCGTCTTGGTTCGGCTTCTTCATGCCCTTTCCTCCTGGCGCTCATCCTGGCCGACAGCGGCCAGGGCATCGGCTTCCGTCAATGCGTCCTCCACGAACGCGCCGTGCTGCTTCGCTTCGGCCTGGCTGACCTCGGCCCATATCCGTTTCACCTGGGCCGCACTGTACCCGGCCAGCTCGGCGGTCTTGTTGATGCTGTAGCCGGACTTGCGCAGCGCGACAACTTGGGCGCGGCGCTTCGGATCAGCACGGCGGCCCTTGTACCGCCCGGCCTGGCGGGCCAACTCAATGCCTTGGCGCTGGCGTTCGCGCCTGTCCTCGTAGTCGTCGCGGGCCATCTGCAAGGCCAGGCGAAAAAGCATGATCTGCACGGCTTCCAGCACGATCTTGGCGACGCCCTGGGCCTCGGCCGCCAGGTCGGATAGATCGACCACGCCAGGGACGGCCAGGCGTGCGCCTTTGGCCTGTATCGAGGCCACCAGGCGCTCGGCCTCGGGCAAAGGTAGGCGGCTGATGCGGTCGATCTTCTCGGCAATGACCACCTCGCCGGGCTGTAGGTCGCCGATCATGCGCAGCAGCTCAGGCCGGTCGGCGCGTGCGCCGGATGCCTTCTCACGGTAGATGCCGGCGACGTAGTAGCCGGCGGCCTTCGCGGCCGTAGTGATCGCCTCTTGGCGTTCCAAGTCCTGCGCGTCGGTGCTGACGCGCAGATAGACCCGCGCCACCATCGGCGCGGCTACTGGCTTCGTCCTGCGCATACTTGCGGGCTCCTTTGGGCATACTCAAATGCACCCATCTTAAACTGGCAGCTAATGTACAAAAGTTGATAGAAGCACACAAGTTCAATTTTGCACTTCTGCCCCACTATTGCAAAACTGCTTGTTAGTAGCCGTTTTTTCTTACTGTTTATAGATTCAATAATTTTTGAAACGAAAAATTGGGACTAAACATTTCGGTTTCGTTTTCTGTCGATTCGTCCTGCGTATCTTTTGCATAAACAAACATTTGTTGTTCGTAGTTTTCGATGGCATTTTCAATACTTGTAAATTCTCCGTTTGTAAGGTTTTCAGACAATATCAAAGCATCCAATAATCCCGTATTTACACCCTGTCCTGCAAAAGGCGACATCAAATGAGCAGCATCGCCAATCATTGTTATGGGTAATGGACGGTTACTTTTCCAATCATTGTTCAAAGGAAATTTCCTTGTGGGCAAGCATTGAAATGTTGATACCGAACGTATTAATTGTTTGTAAACTTCACTCCATTTGGAAAATCTTTTCAATAAAAAATCGGCAACGCTGTTTCTGTCCTGAAAATCTAAGGGAATTTTATTTTTCCATTCATCGGGCGTTTTAAAACTAATTCCTAAATACAATGCACCATTATTATTGGGATTGGCAAACAATAAAATGCCCTGATGTCCCGCCATTAATCGGTTGCCGTTGCATAGCTGAAAAAATCCGGGACAGTTTATTTCCGGTTGAAGAATATCAGCTTGGATGTTGAAAGTACCGGTTTCTTCAACTTGCGTGTCGGTAACAAAGCTCCTTATTTTCGACATTCCACCATTGGCAAGAATAACCAAATCTGCTGTTTCACTCGGTTTATTCTCAAAAGTTAGTGTCCACTTCTTCTTACCAGGTTCAAGCATAACAAGTTTTCTATCCCAAATAACCGTGTCGTTTTCTAAACTATTCAACAAGATAGCCCTTAAGTCATTTCTGTTTATTTCAGGATTGTCAAATCGATTTTCGGGCTTTACATTTTTTGTGGATAAAATATTGCCTTTTTCATCAGCAATATTTACACCCATTGGTAAGGCTAAGTCATAATAAGTTTGTAACAATCCCGCTTTTTTCATTGCTTCCTGACCTGAACCTTTGTGTAGGTCAAGGGTTCCACCAAAAATTCTTGCCTCTCGGTCGTTGTCTCTTTCGTAAACTGAAACGTCTATGCCGTTTTGCTGTAATAATTTTGCCATAGTCAGTCCAACGGGTCCACCACCAATTATTGCAACGTTCTTATCACTAAGTAAATTCATTTGTTTGTCCGTATCTATTCGCATTGTCATTCAAAAATGGCACATAACAAGTGGCTATACGCCAAATGGCGTATATATCCACTATATCTTATTTTGCTAAACCTTTCATTATCAGTGACAAATCCGTTTTCAACCGTTTACCGTTCGTTTCTACTCTCTCAAAAGGATTTATATTCATAGTGCTTTTTGTTAAGTTTTGCTCAAATATACAAATCCTTTCTATATATCTAACAAATCCATCGGACTTTTTAATTGTTCCATTCCCTTGGTGGTAATATGTGTATAAACCTCAGTTGTTTTACTGCTTGAATGACCTAACAACGATTGAATATAACGTAAACTCGTACCATTCTCAAGCAAATGCGTTGCAAAGCTATGTCGTAAGGTATGTACAGTAACTTCCTTTTGAATCTTTGCTTTTAAAACAGCTGCTTTAAAAATGTTTTGAATACTTCGGCTTGAGTATGCGCCACCTTTTTGACCTTCAAATAAATAATCTTTTGGTTTATATTCCATAAAGTATGTTCTTAAAATAATTAATGTTTTCTCAGATAAAATGGTATAACGATCTCTTTTTCCTTTTGACTGTTCTATACGAATTTGCATGCGCTTGGAGTCAATGTCTTTTATTTTCAGGTTTATACATTCAGAAATGCGCAAACCTGCCGAATAAATAGTCATCAGAATAGCCTTGTGTTTCACGTTTTCAATAGCGCGTAGTACCCGAATGGTTTCTTCTTCACTCATCACAACAGGAAGTGTTTTTTCTTTTTTTGGTCTTTCGATGAAATATGTTTTCCGTTGTCCACCCAAAACACGTTCGTAATAAAACTGGCACTGTTGCAAAGTTAGCGATGAGGCAGCCTTTTGTCTTATTCAAAGGCCTTACATTTCAAAAACTCTGCTTACCAGGCGCATTTCGCCCAGGGGATCACCATAATAAAATGCTGAGGCCTGGC
>NZ_VOYE01000040.1:0-2708 GCF_013420765.1 Acinetobacter sp. YH01009
TGAGGAAGGATGAACGAGGAGCTTCGACGAGGCCCGACGCCCGAATGACTTGTGAAGGCGATACGTCAATCGGTTGTCTGTGGTGTGGCGTTCCGTGAACGCGCATCACCACATGACAATCGTATAAAGCAAGCCTACCTGTATATACAGGACTTGTAAGGGGTTCGACCCCTTAGACCCCAAAGGGCGCACTTAGCCATTGGATTTCATCCAACGGCAGTGCTCCCACCAACAACTGAGGAAATCATTTAATGAATACAGAAAAAGTTTATAAAGTCATGGATTCTGCTCTTGAGCAATATCGCTTAGATAAATCAGATTTGCATTTTGGTCGTGCTCAGGGTGCTGCTAAGTTAGCGCTTGAACTTTCTATTATCACTGCTGATCAATATGTTGTTTACATTGAATCTTTGATTTTTGCACGAAATAATTTGTAGTTATTAACAGAGCAGGCGGAGTGCCTGCGAACTGACACCATCTGAATTTCAAAACCTTCCTTCCCTGATTACAAGCTCCCCTTGGATTTCCAAGCGGGAGTTTTTAGCCATCCCGAACGGGTGGCGACGCAAAGATAATTTGACAAAGATTCTAAGTGTATTATTATTCGTATTACGAATATAAAATATGCACCATAATTTGAGGAATAATCTATGTGTCAATCATTCGGTACTATGGGACTTGCAAAAGCTGAAGCTGAAATTAACGCTCATGAACAAGACAGCGCATCTGCTGTTTCTTCTGAAATCAAACCTTTTACAACTAAAGCGCCTACTCACGTTATTGAAGGTTTAGACCTTCTTGCTGGTCATTTTGGAATGACTCGCAATGCATTGGTTTTAAAGCTCATCAATCAATATTTGGGTCAGGCATTCGCTGAATACTCTACTGGTTATAACTCTGTTTTTCACAATCCCGATGTTTCAGATGTTCAGCAAATCATTCATGACATTGAAAATCTAACTGAACACAGTGACGTTTCAGAACAAGCGAAAGAATACGTAAATCGTTTGGTTGTAGATCATTTGGTGAATACCTAATGACTGAGATGCCTAAAGAACATTTAGAACAGGCGAAAGACCTTTTCGCCTACATCATTCAAGAACATATGAAAGACAACCGAAGCCTAACAACCATCAAAATCTTTAAACAAGATGGCCGATTAAAAATTTTGGAGTTATCAGATGATTAAATTAGAAGGAACATTATTAAACGTCTTTACCCAACAAGGCGGACAAAATAAGAAAACTGGTGATCAGTTTGAAGATCGTGACAAAGTACAAATTTTAGGTGCAATGGATCTGCCAAACGGTGACGTTAAAAATGAACTTTTTACGTTATCCGTAGAGAACTATCAGGACTTTAAAGACTTCCTAAATAAGAAAATTTGTATTGCTGTTGGTGCAATGGCAAGCGGTCGTAATGTAATTTTTTATGTTGCTAAAGGTGCAAAACCGATTCTAGCAGACCAAATGTGAAACACGAAAAAAAACAGTGAGTTAGCGAAGCTTCTCGCTGTTTTTTCTTTCTCTTGATACTATTAACTAAAGTGGGGATGAAAATTGCTTAAAAAAGACAATAAAAAAGCCCATATTTCGGACGATTTGGCGGTCGATGAAATACAGGCTTTGCAATCTGCTAATGCAGATCAACACAGGGATAGAATATCACGTTTTGGGCTTTTGAAACATAGATCGAAACTACAAGAACAATATTTGTGGACACAGGTCGACTTCAAATCTGAAGGTGAAAATGAAACATCCAATAAAGCTCTAAAGGCTGCAACCAAATTAAAGGGATGCGGTCAATTTCTGCTGTTCCGTAATTACTACACGATAGATCAAATCAAGCTCGAAAAATTCCACGTATGCGGACAGCATTTGCTGTGCCCAATGTGCGCTGGTATTCGTGCTGCCCGTTCAATGAATCGGTATATTCAACGCATCGAAGAAATAATGCGTCAGAATCGCAAGCTAAAGCCCGTATTGATCACTTTGACCGTTAAGAACGGGGATGACCTACAGGAACGCTTTGAGCACCTTACACGTTCATTTAGGACGCTTTTACAGCGTTATAGGGATTATAAGAAAAAAGGTTGGGGGTTTAATCAATTTTGTAAAATTGATGGCGGTTTTTATACGACTGAATACACCTTCAACAACAAGACCAATCAATGGCATCCGCATATCCATATTTTCGCATTATTGAATGATTGGATTGACCAGGAAGAACTAGCAGAAACTTGGCACGATATCACCCTTGATTCATACATTGTCGATGTTCGTAGGGTTAGAAAAACCAAAGAGGAAGGTTATAGCAAGGCTGTAGCTGAAGTCTGCAAATACGCTCTTAAGTTTAGCGATCTATCCACTGAGAAAACCTTTCAAGCATTTTTGACCCTTAAGGGCAAAAGGCTTACAGGTTCATTCGGCTCTATGCATGGTGTGAAAATCCCTGAAAAAGCTACAGATGATATGCCAAAAGAGGAGCTTCCATATTTGGAGCTGCTCTATCGTTTTGTATTCGGTGAAAGATCGTATTACAACTTAGAAATAACAAAAGACGTAAAGCCAAACAAAAGGAATGAGGAAGGATGAACGAGGAGCTTCGACGAGGCCCGACGCCCGAATGACTTGTGAAGGCGATACGTCAATCGGTTGTCTGTGGTGTGGCGTTCCGTGAACGCGCATCACCACATGACAATCGTATAA
>NZ_VOYE01000041.1:0-2153 GCF_013420765.1 Acinetobacter sp. YH01009
ATGGCTTTTATGGCTTCAGCTTTAAATTCTGCGGTGTAAGTCTTCTGTTTCTTGCTCATGGTAAACTCCTAATGAGTATGTATAGTTTACCAAGTTAAACCCTCCTGTTTTTTAAGCACACATCAGAGCGGAGACGGTCGTTGCCGCGTTACGCTCCGCGGTTGGGCCGACTGGCACTGTGATGGGATACGCGTCGTGGGACCGATCACCCTACGAGGAGACTCTGAATGGCGCTCGGCTGGATGACGAAGCCCGCCGTACCTGGCTGCCGTTCGATCCCGCAACAGCCGGGACTTACCGTGGGTTCGGCCTGCTGAATCAATTTCTGGTTCAAGCCCCCGGCGCGCGGCGCAGCGCGCACCCCGATGCATCGATGGTCGCGGTTGGTCCGCTGGCTGAAACGCTGACGGAGCCTCACGAACTCGGTCACGCCTTGGGGGAAGGATCGCCCGTCGAGCGGTTCGTTCGCCTTGGCGGGAAGGCCCTGCTGTTGGGTGCGCCGCTAAACTCCGTTACCGCATTGCACTACGCCGAGGCGGTTGCCGATATCCCCAACAAACGGTGGGTGACGTATGAGATGCCGATGCTTGGAAGAGACGGTGAAGTCGCCTGGAAAACGGCATCGGATTACGATTCAAACGGCATTCTCGATTGCTTTGCTATCGAAGGAAAGCCGGATGCGGTTGAAACTATAGCAAATGCTTACGTGAAGCTCGGTCGCCATCGAGAAGGTGTCGTGGGCTTTGCTCAGTGCTACCTGTTCGACGCGCAGGACATCGTGACGTTCGGCGTCACCTATCTTGAGAAGCATTTCGGAACCACTCCGATCGTGCCTCCGCACGAGGCCGTCGAGCGCTCTTGCGAGCCTTCAGGTTAGAGGCCGTCGACAATGATAATCTGGATCAACGGACCTTTCGGCGCCGGAAAGACGACGCTCGCTAAGCGGCTGCGCGATCGGCGTTCCAAATCGCTGATCTTTGACCCCGAGGAAATCGGGTTCGTGGTGAAAGAAACGGTCCCCATGCCAGCGAGCGGAGACTATCAGGATCTCCCCTTGTGGAGGGGACTTACGATCGCGGCGGTCAGGGAGATTCGAAGGAATTACTCGCAGGACATCATCATCCCAATGACGCTCGTGCACCCGGACTATCTGACTGAGATACTCGACGGGGTAAGGCGGATCGACGATCAGCTGCTGCACATCTTTCTGACGCTCAACGAGGACCTATTGCGTCACCGGATCGCGAACCAGACCATGCATCCTGACCCGAATCGAAATGCGGAGATTCGAGAGTGGCGATTAGCGAATGTCGCCCGATGCTTGGCCGCAAGGGAACGGCTTCCATGCACAACCCGTGTTCTCGATAGTGGTGCACACACCAGCGATGAACTCGCAGCGATGGTGCTCGACGGAATCGATGGGCGCACCTGATCGCCTTCGACGCCTGCGCAAAGCGTAGCGCGAGGGTGGCGGGCTCACGACCAAACGCCCAGAGGTCGATCATCGCAGGGATGTTTGGCTTTGTGGTGCGGACGACGGGACTCGAACCCGTACTCTCACAGAGAAGCAGATTTTCGTACCACCTCGACTTTCGCCGCCGTCTGATGACGTTCGTGGTCTGGACTGTCCCTTCGCCATTGCCCGAAGGCTTTAGGCGCCGCCCGTCCAGTCTCTACACCTTCCCCCGAAGGGGCTTGGCTCGGGATTGGCTTAGGGTATTGCCCGTTAGCGTTCCCCGACTTTGAGCGGTTCTACTCCGCGGATTTCCCCGCGGGCACTCCAATTTTAAAGTCTGCTGCGTCTACCGATTTCGCCACGTCCGCCTTTTTTCGCCGTTCCTAGCGCTCGTGCGATGCACCTATGTTGCACCTAGCGCCGAATCGTTCTTCGTCATCCTGAAAAACCACGTCTCCTAAAGCCTTGCATAGCTTATCTTTTCTCCACCACGAACTTTTTTGGGCACTGTTGCAAATAGTCGGTGGTGATAAACTTATCATCCCCTTTTGCTGATGGAGCTGCACATGAACCCATTCAAAGGCCGGCATTTTCAGCGTGACATCATTCTGTGGGCCGTACGCTGGTACTGCAAATACGGCATCAGTTACCGTGAGCTGCAGGAGATGCTGGCTGAACGCGGAGTGAATGTCGATCA
>NZ_VOYE01000003.1:0-131846 GCF_013420765.1 Acinetobacter sp. YH01009
TAGCAATGATGATATGGACTGGTATATGTATAAAATCAGACATTTAGTTGAAAATGCATTTTGTAGATTAAAACAATTTAGAGGAATTGCCACAAGATACGATAAGCTAAAACGTAACTATCAAAGCGCTGTTGCTTTAGCTTGTATATTTATATGGTTGCCTCTTTAGCTCAATTTATCGGCTGTAAATGTCAACACACCCTAATTTGATAAATTAAAATAAGAGTAGTTGCTTAAAAATTAGGCTTGAACAAAAGTTTGTTCCATGTATTTAATGATTCATATTCAATGAAAAATTGACTTTAAAACAACAAACAAAAGGATCATGGAATGAAAATGCTGCGTTTAACGGTTTTAGTCAGCAGTGCGCTATTTTTAGCAGCCTGCGGTAATGATAGTAATGACCAACAATTTAGTAATCCTGAAACAAACGCTGATCTCAATCAGATCAAAAATCCGGTGGTAACTACAACAGCCTATAGTCAAGACAATATGCCTGCTGTGAGTGCAGACAGCCGATTGATGACCTATAAAATGCTAGGAGTAGATGGCAAAGTTGTTCAAGCCACAGCCTTAGTCTTTACCCCAAAAACAGTTGCTCCGGCAGGTGGTTGGAAAATTGTGGCTTGGGCACATGGAACGACCGGTGTGGCTGATAAATGCGCTCCGAGCCGACAAGGTTTGCAAGGCACTGAATATTTATTGCAAATGTTATTGGCAAAGGGTTATGTCGTTGTGGCACCCGATTATGAAGGATTAGGGGAACCTAGTGGACGTGAAAACCATCCTTATCTGAATCTAAAAAGTGAAGCCTTTTCGATTACCGATGCCGTTGTCGCTGCTCGAAGTTATTTAACCAGCCAAGGTAAAACGGTGTCGAAGGATTGGGTGTCAATCGGGCATTCTCAAGGTGGTCAAGCCGTATTAGGTGCAGCTGAATTCGCATCGCGTGCTGACTTAAATTATAAGGGAACGATTGCCATAGCACCTGCAAATAATCTTGCGCTCATTCTTGACGCAGGCGAGAAGTTAGCTGTAGGTAAACCTGCAACCGTGCAAAGTATGATTTATGCACCTTTAGACAGTTTTACTGCGCAGATCATTGCGGGTATGCAAGGGCATAAAAACAGTGTGGATTATTCAAAAGTATTTAGTGGACATCTGGCTGCGATTGCACCTCAGGCTGAAACAGTGTGTTCAGGCGAGTTAACCAAGTTAATTCAAGATGACATGCTCAGTTATGCGAGTCAGAACACGACTTTGGATAACTATGGCCGCACGCAGTCTGATTTCTTAACTTTAAAGCCAATCCAAAACTTTATGAGTGAAGGTTCACAGCCTTTAACGACAGCGGTGAAAACGCCGATCATCATTTATCAAGGTAAAGCCGATCAGACCATTCCAGCAGATGCGACTAAATTTATGATTAGCCTTGCTAAGCTGGGAACATCAATTGACTATCGTGAGCAAGCGACAGCGGATCATCTTACTATTTATACCGATAATCTGGCAAATTTTGTGCAAGATGTAGAGACTCTCATGTCAAATCAATAAGTTGATTTGACTTAAATAGTGCTCGTGCAGATTCAACACGGGCATTATTTATTTAAAAACAGCACAAACTTCCCTCTCTCATTTCTAAAACTTCATGCTACAATACGCGCCAATCTTAGCACGGCTTAAAAGCCCTAATTTAATAGGACCTCGCTAATGTTTGCCAACACCTCTATTGCTCAATTTGACCCTGAATTAGCTCAAGCGATCTCGAATGAAGATGCTCGCCAAGAAGCGCACATTGAGTTAATCGCTTCAGAAAACTACTGTTCACCTGCAGTAATGGAAGCTCAAGGTTCAAAACTTACTAACAAATATGCAGAAGGCTACCCTGGTAAACGCTACTATGGCGGTTGCGAGTATGTAGACGTGATCGAACAATTGGCCATTGACCGTGCTAAAGAATTGTTTGGTGCAGATTATGCAAACGTTCAACCACACGCTGGTTCACAAGCAAACTCTGCAGTTTACCTTGCGCTACTTAACCCAGGCGATACAGTTTTAGGTATGAGCTTGGCTCACGGTGGTCACTTGACTCACGGTGCTAAAGTTAGCTTCTCTGGTAAAACTTACAACGCAATTCAATACGGTTTGAACCCAGAAACTGGCGAAATCGACTATGAAGAAGTTGAACGTTTAGCTGAAGAACACAAGCCAAAAATGATCGTGGCTGGTTTCTCTGCGTATAGCCAAGTTGTTGATTGGCAACGTTTCCGAGATATCGCGGACAAAGTTGGTGCTTACTTATTCGTAGATATGGCTCACGTAGCTGGTCTTGTTGCTGCTGGTGTTTACCCAAGCCCAGTACAAATTGCTGACGTAACAACAACGACTACTCATAAAACACTTCGTGGTCCACGTTCTGGTTTAATCCTTGCGAAAGCAAACGAAGAAATCGAGAAAAAATTACAATCAGCTGTATTCCCAGGTAACCAAGGTGGTCCTTTAGTTCACGCTGTAGCGGCTAAAGCGATCTGCTTCAAAGAAGCAATGGCGCCTGAATATAAAGCTTACCAACAACAAGTTGTTAAGAATGCGCAAGCAATGGCTGAAGTTCTAATCGAACGTGGTTATGATGTTGTTTCTGGCGGTACTAAGAACCATTTGTTCTTATTATCTTTAATTAAACAAGACATTACTGGTAAAGATGCCGATGCTTGGTTAGGTGCTGCTCACATTACTGTGAACAAAAACTCAGTACCAAACGATCCACGTTCTCCATTCGTGACTTCTGGTATCCGGATCGGTACTCCTGCTGTAACAACACGTGGTTTTGGCGAAGCTGAAGTACGTGACCTTGCAGGCTGGATCGCTGACGTTCTAGACAGCAAAGGTGACGAAGCTGTGATTGCTGCAGTGAAAGAAAAAGTTGCTGCTGTTTGCGCTAAATTCCCAGTTTACGCAAAATAAAACAGACTTGAGAAAAGCCCCCTCAAGGGGGCTTTTTTTATGTCATCAGAAAAATTCAAAAGTTATCTAAACATTTATATTTCTGATATAACGGAATAAGAGATAACAAAAAATTTGCCCATCGCTATAGATCTGTTGGCAAGGTCGCAAAGGAACTTTATATGAAAAAACCCAATATTATTCTTTCAGAACAAGATTTACATCGCTTAGAAACCATGTTGGAGCATCAGTCTAAGTTGACGCCGACGATGGAGCATTTGGAAGATGAGATGGCGCGCGCTGAAGTGGTTGCTCCACAAGATGTCCCTGCCAATGTGGTGAGTATGAATGCCAAAGTTCTCATTAACATTGCACCTGCGACAGAAGCAACCGAAATTACACTGGTCTATCCACATGATTTTCGTGGCGATAAAGGTCAAGTCAATGTTTTGGCTCCAGTGGGCGCTGCCATTTTAGGTTTGGCTGAAGGGCAGGAAATAGAATGGCCGCAGCCTGATGGTCATACCATGAAAGTCAAAATCATTAAAGTGCTCTATCAACCTGAGCGTGAAGGGAATTATCTATAATTCCGCTGTGATATACAGATAAAATCCGCACACAAAGCCATCGATACCGATGGCTTTTTTATTTTTTCTTTATTGCATTTTTAGATATGAAATGTGTAAATGTTGTTAAGCAGATTTCATTACAACCATAGCAGTTTAACTTGGGAAAACTGTCAAATAATTGACAGAGTCATGGGCACGAAGTCGGCACACTTTATTTCAACAACACCATCGTTGCTTAATAATTTGAAGAATAAGGTAGAGCCCTATGACACAATTAGAATCGAATCATTACAATCCAGACTATCAATATCAGCATATTGAAGTAAAACCTGTAACCGGTCGTATTGGTGCCGAAATTTCTGGCATTCAGTTGTCTGGAAGTTTAGACAAAAGCGTGGTCGATGAATTTAATCATGCACTATTAAAATATAAAGTTGTATTTGTGCGTGGGCAGCAAGATCTCACCGATTTAGAACAAGAAGCCTTTGCACGACTTTTAGGAAATCCGTTGAATCACCCAAGTGTGCCACTCAAAGATGGTACAGCACATACGTTGTCAATTGACTCACGTGGTGGGCGCGCAGATTCATGGCATACCGATATTACATTTTTACCCAATTATCCCAAAGCCACAATTTTAAGAAATGTAGTTGCACCTGAACATGGTGGCGATACAGTTTGGGCCAATACCGTGACGGCTTATGAAGATTTAAGTCCGGAGCTGCAAAAACTGGCGGAACAATTACGCGCGGTGCATAGTAATAGTTATGACTATGCGACTCCCAAAGGTCAGTACAATGAAGAAGGTCGCCATTTATTCCGTACCGCGGTAGAAGTGGAAACCGAGCATCCATTGGTGCGTGTACATCCTGAAACAGGTGAAAAAAGTTTGGTTTTAGGTCACTTCTTTAAACGCTTCAGTGGATATAGTCCGGCACAGTCACGTCGTTTATTTAAACTGTTTCAAGAGCAAATCGTGCAATGGGAAAATATTGTGCGTTGGCGCTGGGCGGTTGGTGATGTTGCCATTTGGGACAATCGTGCAACGCAGCATCGTGCCATCAATGACTATGGTGATGAGTTACGTATCGCCTCACGTGTCACCATTGAGGGTGATGTACCTGTCGATGTAAATGGTCAGCCGAGTACTGTACTGAAAAATATTCAAAACACCGATATTTCAAACTTGCGTTCAGAAGCAGGCCGTATTTATGAGAAAGCATCTTAAGTATGAGAGCGTCATTTAAAACAGCATAAAAACAGATAAATAATGCGAAAAACAATGGTTTTACATTTTTAAGCACTTGCCTAAGATCAATGAGATCTTAGGCATTTTTTTATAGACGTGAGCGATCAAAAGAACACCGCCCAACAGCATTTGTTGCAAATTTTACGTAATGAAGACATCTTTCAGGGCTTTAGCGATCAGACTTTAGAACAGCTTGTGCAACAGGTGAAATATTCACGGTTTCATGCGCAGCAGCACATCTTAAAACAACAACAAATCGTGCAAGATATTTATATTTTGCTTTCAGGTACGCTACAAATTGGTTGGTTGCAAAATAATGGTGAATTGATTGTCAATGATTATATTCGTCGCCAGTCGGTATTTAATTTTGTCGTACTCTTACAACAAAAGCCTTTGAATTATGATTATTTTGCTGCGACACACGTCGAGGTGGCAATCATTTCTGGAACAACGTTTTTAGCGGTTTTACAGCGTGATCCGCAGGCACTTTGGAATGTCGTGCAATCTCTCAGTCGACGCATGTATTTGATGTTTGAGCATAATCGTTATTTGAGAACAGCAACGTTAGAGCAGCGTATCGCAAGACATTTGATTCGACTCTATGAACAATATGGATGTCGGCAGGAAATTCCCCTGAAACTCAGTCAGCAGGAATTTGCAGAGTCATTTAATATTTCACGGCAAACGTTGAATAAACATTTACAGCAATTTGTCCAAACACAAGTGATCGCGTGGAATTATGGACAAATCGCGATCTTGGATCTTGAGCGTTTAAGGCAAATGAGTGAACTTGATGAATAACTAGATTTAAAATTTGACGAGAAGCCATGATCGCAAATGGCTTCATTGGCCTTACTTAGATTAGTGCTTACTGATTTTATCCAAATAACCCATCATAAAAGCAGAAAAAACAAAGGTTAAATGCATGATGATGTACCACATGATTTTGTCATTGGGGATGTTTTTCGCATCCATAAAAATACGCAATAAATGAATCGAAGAAATTGCCACGATTGATGCTGCAACTTTGAGTTTTAATGAATTGGCATCCATGGTGCCGAGCCAGTTCAAGCGATTGGTCGATTCATTTATTTTCAGTTGGGAAACAAAGTTTTCATAGCCTGAAAACATCACCATTACAATCAGTCCGCCCACCATAGTCATATCTACCAAAGAGAGGATGACTAAAATCAGGTCAGCTTCTGAATATTCTAAAATATGCGGAAGGACATGAATGACTTCTTGGAAAAATTTAATCGCGAGCAGTAATAGTGCAAAGGATAAACCAAAGTACACGGGAGCCAGAATCCAACGTGCTGCATACATTGTGTTATGGAAAAAACGTTCCATTTAAGCCTCTAAAATTATTGATCTAATATTTGGTTCTAAGGTATATGAATTAAATTTTACGATAATTTTGATAATAATTCATGTAGAGTCAGTTGTTTAATTTAAATCTAGATTGAATCTTTGGGTGTCTTAAGCTTGAATTCATCTGTGTAGGTCATCATATCCATTCAAATGATGCTGTATGGCTGCTTTGGCGGATCTATATGCAACGGTTGAATTTGATGGCGAAATTTGACTGATGAAATAGATGTATTTTTTGCAAAATACTACAAGACTTTTATGGCAAAACTTGTAGTATAAAAATGATTTTATTGAGTTTAATTGGCTATGTCACAAATTGATGTATTGGTGCCGTTAAAGGATATTACGGTAGATCGGGCGGAAGTGCTTTCGATTAAGCGGAATGACCTTGTGCCATTACTGACCGATCAATATCGTCTTAATCATTATGCCGATCAATTAATTCAAGCACAGTCGGTGCTGCTAGACGGTGTTGACCCTCAGTTGACGAAACAACTTAGTCAAACCATTGAGCAGTTGATTCAAGCCTTAGCCAATTCAAAAAAATATTTAAAAACACGCAAATTTAATGCCTTGCAAAAATGGTTAGGCATTGATTTGGAGTACGGTTCAGGACAAGTTGAATATTATAAAAATTTGGATCAATTGCTTGATCGGGCAAATCATCTGAGCCAAAAATTACAGTTAGAAATTCAAAAGTCCCAAGCACGTTTTAATCAATTACAGGGTTTACGTGAGCAAATGGCGCGCTATATCGTCGCGGCTGAAGAATTTTTGCTGGAATACCCACAGTTTGTTAAAAATCAGCATCCGCTTGATAACTTTGCAGAACGCTTATCGAAAAAGGTGAATACGTTGCAAACCTTACAAGCCAGTAATGATATTGCAATTACACAAATGCAGCTTTCTCAGCAGCTTTCTTTTGGTTTATTAGATCGATATAAGGAAGCTCAGCAAGTGTTGATTCCGGCATGGCAATATCATGTGAAACAAAGTCGTCAAAGTAACTCGACAAGTTCATTGGAAAAGCTTGATAATAGCCGTGAAAATTTGATTAAAACTTTAAAAAAATCATTAGAGAATTCCTCTAAGTCTTAGAAATATAAGGTGAGTTATGACCGATTTAGATGCCAAAAATTTACCCGTTGAAGTAAGTAAAGAATTGACTGAAGAAAAGTTTCAGCAACTCAATTTACAGGAAATTGGCTTACAAACTTCCGATTTTCACGAAGTCGAAGCTGCACGTAAGGAATTGGCAGATTTAAGTCATAATAGTGTTGCCGAATATGGTAAAAACATTGCCACCAAGACGTCGACCTATACCGATGAATTATTAAATTTGGTGCAAAATAAAGATCTGGATGCGACAGGTCAAAAGCTCAATCAGGTGGTACAAGTCGCACAGCAATTGAATACCACGAGCATTTTAAATAAATCGAAAAGCTCAGGATTTTTTGGTGGTTTACTGAGTAAATTTAAAGGTGCCAAGCAAAGTTTTGATCAGCACTTTAATACCACTAAAGAGCAAATTGATGCTTTAGTTAAAGAAATTGAAACTTCGCAAAATGGCTTAAAAGCGCGTGTAAATACCTTAGATAAAATGTTTGAAGGCGTACAAGACGAATATAAACAATTAGGTGTGTATATCGCCGCAGGTAAGTTGAAAGAGCAAGAAATTCAACAGGAAATTGCAAGCTTAACCACTCAAGTTCAAGATCAAACCACTACGCAAAAAATCTATGACCTCAATCATTTGGCAAATAATCTTGAAAAACGTGTGAGTGATTTACAGATCTTGCAACAGTCTGCGATGCAGACCTTGCCGATGATTCGTATTATTCAATCCAACAATTTGATGTTGGTTGATAAATTTTATGCTATTAAAAATATCACCTTACCGGCTTGGAAAAACCAAATTAGCTTGGCGATTTCATTGCAAGAACAAAAGAACAGCGTGCAATTGGCAAATAGCATTGATGATGCGACCAATGACCTGTTAAAACGCAATGCAGATTTGTTGCATCAAAACTCTGTCGATACAGCGAAAGCCAATCAGCGTTCAGTGATTGATATTGACACACTTGAACATGTGCAAAATACCCTCATTAAAACCGTTAATGATGTGATTCAAATTCAGAAAGAAGGTGTACAAAAGCGTGAAGAAGCGACGACACGTATTCGTGCCTTACAAAATAATTTGAATCATTTAGTAATTGAATCGAGTGGTTCAAACCCTTCTTCATAAACGGTGAGGGAGGTGAAAATATAATCTGAAGGAGTATGTCTTTGCCTCCCATTGATGAATATGCGCTAAATCCGCAGCAACTGGAAACAGGGCTTCAAACCATTAAGAAGCGTCAACGCAATTTGACGTTATTGACTTTAACCAGTGTTTCTGTGCTGATCGTTTCGGCTGTGATGCTGTTTATTCAGCATGATATGGTCTATAGCTTTTTTGGCCTAAGTTCTAGCGTACAGCAACTGCATATCCCTGTTAGTGCAGGTGATTTGGCATATCAACTCGGTGAGTCCTCCGACTATTTTTCAAATTTTTTATCCTTTATTGGTTGGTTATTTCTCAAACTTATCGTTTCATTTATTGGCGCATTTTTCTTGGTTGGATTTCTAAAGAAATTTCAATTTTTTAGAATTCGATTCCAATCTTTTGTATTGAAATTTGTCGGCTGGATTTTATCGTTTATCGTGCTTTGGTCAGGCTTAACTTATGTGCAATATGACCTTAATCATGATGACCGTGCAGCAGATCAAAAATTGGTACATTATGAAAAAAATATTCAAGAAAGCCAGCTGGCTTTCGAGATGGAAGATGCACAATTGGCAAAACCCGTGCAAGCCTATTTACTTGCACAAGCTGCTTTGATGCATAAGCCTGTAGATCGTGCGACAGCAATTCCTTTGGTGCAATCCTTAATCAATGCCGAGCAACAAAATCCAGCAAAATTCCGTGAATACGGTTTTCAGCCTGAACAGCTCTGGGCAATGCAAAATCAGCTATTTGATAAAACCATGACACCGATGGCGCAAAGCGTGGAAAAACAAGTTCAGCAAGCCAATGTAGTAGAAGTTGTTGTACGTTGGGTGTTGATCGCCGTGATGGTACTCACGCTGGTTTTGAGCTTAATTTTGTATCTACTATCTCAGCATTTCAAATCACGGATTAATCGAATTGAGCAGGGACTTCATTAACAGGCCTATTTTCTTTTTAGATCATTGCATTGCTCAGAATAAAAATCCCCATCACATTGTATGGGGATTTTTGATCTTGGGTAGATTAACTTGCGCGATGAAACAGTTGTCGAAGTTCCTGTGTAGAAAAAGTCTGATCATTCACTTCGCCATCCACAAGGTAAAAAGGAATGGGGTGCTGTCCCTTTGATTTTACATATTGTGTAATTTCATGCTGACGGTCTGCAATATCTTTATGTTGAATTGAGCGCAGTACTTTTGAGCCATCTAAACCAATGCCTTCAATGATGCTTTTTAAAACCTGAATATCAGCAATATTTTGACCGTGTGCAAATAATGCATGGAATAATAAGGCTTGAGTCAGGGCATATTGATCCAGAATATTGTCCAAGGCCAAAATACCTTGATGAGCCAGTTGACTGTTTGGCATACGTTTCATGTGCTCAATATTGACAATCACATCTTCGCTATAAGCGGCAAACTTTGTCATTTCGAGTTTTCGATTTGCTGCACTTGCGCCATACTTATTGGTTAAATACTACAGCACATCTAAGCCTTGTTCAGGAATTTCAGGAACGCGTTGAATCGGCAATAGCTCTACACGGGTTGCGGTATGTTCATTCCAGTTTTGTTTTAACTTTTGAAATGCGACATAACTCATGGGATAAACAATATCAAAGACAAATTCAATTTTCATTATTCTGCTCACTGTTGATTTTATACTTGTAGATCGATGGCTGATTGATGCAAGGGATTGATTGTGGCTTTATTGATGGAACTCAAAAGCAGTCAAATCACCTGATATTTCATTTGATTTAATGCCGTCTTGCTGAAATGAAACTTAAAGCTTTATAAAGATTTTGTAATTAATCAGGACGTAAGTGGGTCTTGCGCAGGCTTGGTGTGATTTCAATAAAAAAGAAAAAAATGAGGGATTTATCACGATATATATGTACGAAATAAATCATTTTAATGTTAATATAGGCCCATATATTTATGATTTAGAAAGAAATTTAATCATTTGATTTGTAAAACCGATTAATTTTATAAAAACAAACCGTTTCACCTATTTAATGGTTTGTTCTATCATTCTCTCATCAAATAAATTTACTCCTCTGGAGACGTTAGCAATGTTAGATCAAAATACTTCTGCTCAATTAAAAACCTTACTTGAACGCCTTGAAGGCCCGATTGAAATCGTCGCGACTTTAAACGGCACTGACAAATCAGACAAAATTAAAGAATTGGTGACCGAAGTTGCTGCCTTATCTGATTTAGTGACTGCACGTTTTGACGGTAACAACAGCCGTGCGCCAAGCTTTGGTATTGCAAAAGCAGGTGAAACACCACGTGTATTCTTCGCAGGTCTACCGATGGGCCACGAATTCACTTCTTTGATTTTGGCATTGTTACAAACCTCTGGTTATGCACCGAAAGTTTCTGACGAAGTACTGAATACCATTAAAGGTTTAGGTCTTAAAACTGACTTTGATGTGTTCGTATCACTCAGCTGCCATAACTGTCCTGACGTGGTTCAAGCCTTGAACCTAATTGCGATCTATAACCCAGGTACAACTGCAACCATGATTGATGGTGCATTCTTCCAAGACGAAGTCGAAGAACGCAAAATCATGGCTGTACCAATGGTATTCCAAGACGGTGAGCACATTGGTCAAGGTCGTATGACCTTGGAAGAAATCATTGCTAAATTAGACACCAACTCTGCCGCAAAAGATGCTGAAAAGTTAAATGCCAAAGAAGCCTTTGATGTTCTTGTGATTGGTGGCGGCCCTGCGGGGAATACTTCTGCAATCTATGCAGCACGTAAAGGCATTAAAACAGGTATCGTGGCTGAACGCATGGGCGGTCAGGTCATGGATACGATGGACATTGAAAACTTCACGTCGATTCAAAAGACTCAAGGTCCTAAGTTTGCTGCTGAAATGGAAGCACATGTACGTGAGTACGGTGTGGACATTATGAACTTGCAACGTGTATCTGACATCAAAGGTGCTGACCAAACAGCTAATGGCTTAGTTGAAGTGACTTTAGAGAATGGTGCAAAACTTGAATCTAAAACAGTGATTCTTTCAACAGGTGCACGCTGGAGAGAGATGAATGTTCCAGGTGAGCAAGAATACCGTACTCGTGGTGTAGCTTACTGCCCACACTGTGACGGTCCATTGTTCAAAGGCAAACGTGTTGCAGTGATCGGTGGTGGTAACTCTGGCGTTGAAGCAGCGATCGACCTTGCAGGTATTGTTGAACATGTAACGCTTGTTGAGTTTGATACCAAGCTTCGTGCTGACCAAGTGCTTCAAGACAAGTTAAACAGCTTGCCGAATACGACTGTGATCATGAATGCATTGTCTACAGAAGTAGTTGGTGATGGTTCACAAGTGACTGCACTGAACTACAAAGACCGTGCAACAGATGAAATCAAAACGATTGAATTGGCAGGTATCTTTGTACAAATCGGTTTGTTACCAAATACTGATTTCTTAAAAGAAACAGCGGTTGAACTTTCAAACCGTGGTGAGATCGTAATTAACGAGCGTAACGAAACCAATGTGAAAGGTGTATTTGCTGCAGGTGACTGTACAACAGTACCGTACAAACAAATCATCATTGCAACAGGTGAAGGCGCGAAAGCTTCATTGTCTGCTTTTGATTACATCATCCGTTCGGGTCAATAAAAGAAAGGCCAGTGTGTTTCGAGAAACACGCTGGCCGCGCTGAATGTTGTCATTTGAATATTATTTTTCTTAATATTCTCGTTTTACAGGAACTTTGGATGCTAACACCGGAGTTCCTTTTTTGTCTGCAAAATTAGGATTCAAAAATGTCCCCACACATTTTGAATCCTATTCGTTGCCCAGCTATTTTTGTTTTACAACCTTATTTTTATACTTTCCCCAAGGTTGTTTCTCTATAAAATATAAAGCGGAGTAAGCAATTAATATACCAATCACATCACGAATTTAAGATTTAAATAAATTCAAGCCTTTAAACTTCTCCATTAACTGCTCATCTGTCTCCACATGTTCAGGATGAGGCACAATGCACTCAATCGGACAAACTGAAACACAAGTTTGGTGCGCATAGAAACCGACGCATTCAGTACAACGTGCGACATCGATTTCATAAATCTTTGAGCCTTCATAAATGGCATCATTGGGACATTCAGGTAGACACATGTCACAATTGATGCATTTGTCTGTAATCAACAAAGCCATAAAGTAAACTCAAGCCTGATAAGCTAAAGTTGAAGCCGAAATATCCACTGTCGAATTGGGTAAGTTACGAATCAGTAAGGCGTATCGCATATCCACATCGGCAGGTACAGGAATATCCACGATATGACCTGAACCTTTGGCATCGTCGATTAGATTACCTTTTTTATCTTTCATTTCAGTTAAAACGAAGGTGATGTTGCCTGAAGTGGTCATCAGTTCTAAAGAATCACCTACAACAAAACGGTTTTTCACTTCGATTTTAAGAGAGTCACCATTGCGTTCTAAGACTTCAGCTACAAACTGTTGATGATCAAAACGTGAAGAGCCGGTTTCATAGTTTTGATATTCACTATGTACATGGCGGCGTAGAAAACCTTCGGTATAACCACGATTCGCAAGGCCTTCAAGCTGAGACATGAGAGCAGGGTCAAACGGTTTACCAGAAAGGGCATCATCGATGGCTTTACGATAAATTTGAGCAGTACGTGCACAGTAGAAGTAAGACTTGGTACGGCCTTCAATTTTTAAAGAATGAATGCCCATTTTGGTTAAACGGTCAACATGCTGTACAGCACGCAAGTCTTTCGAGTTCATGAAATAAGTGCCATGCTCATCTTCTTCGGCAGCAAACATGTCTTCTTCATTGCGTTGTAATAAAACCGGCTCGCCGAATTGGTGTTGTTCTAGGGCGTGTTGCTCATCGGCATTTTTATTATTGCAGCATGATGATTCTTTAATTTGTGTGACTGGAATAACATCACCAGTTTCATCTTCAACTGCATCGTGAATTTTATAATCCCATCGGCATGCATTGGTACATGCACCTTGGTTTGCATCACGTTTATTCATATAGCCAGAAAGTAAGCAACGACCGGAGTAAGCCATACATAATGCACCATGTACGAAAACTTCAATTTCCATATCAGGTACATTGTGTTTAATTTCTTCAATTTCTTCGATTGATAATTCACGTGACAAAATGACACGTGTCAGTCCCATATTTTTCCAAAATTTAACCGTTGCCCAGTTCACCGCATTGGCTTGGACAGACAAATGAATGGACACTTCTGGAAAATGTTCACGCACCATCATGATCAGACCGGGGTCAGACATGATTAGCGCATCAGGATTCATGGCAACCACAGGTTCAAGGTCACGGATGAAATTTTTCAGTTTTGAGTTATGCGGTTGGATGTTTACCACCACATAAAACTTTTTACCTAAAGCATGGGCTTCTTCAATGCCAATTTTTAAATTGTCATGGTCGAAAGCATTATTGCGCACACGTAAGCTATATCGCGGCTGACCTGCATACACGGCATCTGCGCCATAAGCAAAAGCGTAGCGCATATTTTTTAATGAGCCAGCAGGTGAGAGGAGTTCGGTTACGTGTTGAATCGTCATGTCAATAAAGGCATAAAAAATTTATGGCTTTATTGTAGTGATCTAAAAAAAGGATTCAACCAAGTATTTTAGTTGGGTTTTCAAGATATTCCGTTTTCCAAATGTTTTAAAATTTGGCAATCATTAATTTGACTGGTTTCATTACAACTGGCACGGAGCTTACTTAACTGTATTTTAAAATTTTCTAATTCTTTAATTTTTTCAGAAACTTGACGAATGTGATTGTCAATTAATTCATTCACAGCATGACAGCTTTGCGTAGGGGATTGCTCAAGTTCAAGCAGGGTTTGAATCTCGGTGAGAGAAATATCGAGGTTTCGACAGCGCTTAATAAAAACCAAACGTTTGTACATTTCTTCATCATAATAGCGATAATTGTTGTCTGCGCGGAAGCTAGGTTTCAGCAGTTTTTTCTTTTCATAAAAGCGAATACTGTCAATGCTTACCCCAGATTTGGTGGACAATTCTTTAATCAAATAATGTTTTTGTACGTTCATGCTTGACCTTGGAGTGAGTCCATAGTTTTGAATAAGAGTAATACAAATCCATTGATTTTAAAATTGGAGCACATTTATGGCATGTACATGTAGTCATGAGCCAGCACCAAACAAACCCAACAGTAAATTTCGTATCGCACTTTGGATTGCCTTAATCATTAACGCCATGATGTTTTTGGTGGAGCTGATTGGTGGGGCTTATGCACATTCTTCTGCGCTTTGGGCGGACTCGCTGGATTTCTTTGGTGATGCTGTAAATTATGGGGTTTCATTAGCCGTGCTTGGCGCCAGTTTATATTGGCGTGCAACAGTTGCCTTGGTGAAAGGTTTTGTCATGGCAGCGTTTGGGATCGTGGTGATTGCCAAAGTGCTCTATGCCTATGCCAATGGGATCGCTCCTGAACCAATCACCATGGGTGTGATTGGTATTCTGGCCTTAGTCGCTAATGTCATCTGTGCATACGTCTTATATGCCTTCCGTGAAGGTGACTCCAATATGCAATCCGTTTGGCTATGTAGCCGTAATGATGCGATTGGTAATGTCGCAGTGATCTTGGCGGCCGTCGGGGTGTTTGGTACAGGCAGTCTATGGCCAGATTTGATCGTGGCCGCAATCATGGCGATCTTAGGTTTAACGGGTGGTTATCAGGTGATTCGAAAAGCACTGCAAGAGCGTAAGCAAAAAGATATTCTGAGTACCCCTTGCTCTTAAAATACTTACTCTTAAATCCACCGTTAATGGCATTCATTTTATCCATGTTTTTAACGCAGATGAATAGTCGTTAAATCGCTAGTTGAAATTAAAATAGCAGTCAGTTTTATACGAAATTTTCCTGACTGCTAATTCGATAAATCATCTGAAATCAGACTGTATTTAATAGGGTGCTGAGGTTTTATCTACAGACTCCAATTAAGTTATGCTTTACAATAGCGCGCGAAAATCATGTTTAAAAATTAGGTTTTCTACCTTGAAAGCTTTATGTTTAGGCCCCATTGGTGCATCAGGTAAATTAAATGTCGAAAAAGCAAGACATCATTAACGTTGCGCTCCAACTCTTCAATTCTTATAGCTATAACTCGATTGGTATAGATCGAATTATTGGGGAATCGGGCGTTGCTAAAATGACGTTTTATAAATATTTCCCCTCTAAAGCCAAATTAATTGAAGAATGTCTCGTGATTCGAAATCTTAATTTACAGGAATCACTTGAAGCTACTATTGCAAAATGTGATCCAGAAGACCATCTTTCGCATATTAAAACCATTTTTGCTTGGTACGATGCTTGGTTTCGTACTGCAGATTTCAATGGTTGTATGTTTCAAAAAGCAGTAGAAGAAATATCTAAAGTTTATCCGTCTTCATTGCAACCTGCGATTGACTATAAAGAGTGGCTTAAATCAAAACTAAGTACTGCCTTACAAAATCTGGGCATTCAGCAAACTGAACAACTAGCTGCATTTCTGAGTAGTATTTTGGATGGCATGACCATCCAAGCCCAAATTGACTCCAACCAAGTGCATTTAGCAGATTATTGGAAGCGAGTTGAAACCTTAATTCGTTTGGAATTGACCGCTTAAATTTGTTTGTAGGCATCTAGGTTTTAAATCTAGCGACGACTTATTTGTATTGATTAACCATCAATTTTTTTCAAATACTTTAAGATTCTAAGAAAATAAAAAGCGCGATTATTTGGGGTAATCGCGCTTTGCTGACAATTGTGCGTTCAAATCATTCACTTTGTTAGCTTAAGTCAATGATTTGATTTTCGAACGTTTTATACGTTTTCTCTCATTTATATTTTTACCCTCTGAATGCTAAATTCATTCGGTTTTTGCAGCAAAATAGACAGACTTGTCTGTTTTTTTGAATTATAGGGGATCTTAGGTGAATTACAAGACAGGAAAGAAAGGGTTGTGTGTTTTTTAATCTGACTTGAGTTTAAATTAATCTACTATTTTTAAAGATAATATTAAAAAATTAATCATTAAGCTCGGTGCTAATTAGACGATAAACTATTTTTACACTTGTGTGAATGACGTTGCTTGTTGGATGCAAGTGCATGGTCTAAGACCATTTGGTGAATATTTTATATGCAAGAAGTATTTAGTGAGTGGGTTCTCAGCTTTTTAGTTTTAAGTGAATTTTTGAATCGTGGATTTTACATAACGAAACATCTTCTATGGTTTTAAGCATTAAGTTTATTGATGAATTTGACTAAACTAGCAGCAAAATTATTTCCATGATTACAATTTAGAATTTTTATTATGTTAGGCAAAATATTTGCTGTATTAGAACAATTGGGTCTATCCGCCCAAAAACGTGCCATTCATGTGCAATTTTCCAACCCTGCGTTGAATGATGAGCTTTTTATTCAACGTATTGATGGGGAGCATGTCTTAAACCAAGGCGTGCAAGCGACTTTGATTTGCCTATCTACTAATGCACTTATTCCACTAAAACAATTTATTGGCGCACAAGTTGCCGTTGATCAAGTGACTGATCAGGGCGAACTCTTCCGTACTACGGGTATTATTACAGAGGCGGCTCAAGGGCAGAGTGACGGTTCACTCACGCTGTATAAACTCACTTTAGAAGATGCAACATCGCTGTGGCATAAGCGCCGCAACAGCCGTGTGTTTATGAACAAATCGGTGCGTGATGTCAGTGAAACTCTCTTTAAAGAATGGCAAAGCAAAAGTCCGCTCTTTGCATCCAGTCTAATGCTTGATCTAAGCGGTTTAAGCCAAAACTATGATGTACGACCTTTCATCATGCAGTCGAATGAAAGCGATTATGACTTTTTAACGCGACTTTGGCGCAATGAAGGCATCAACTGGCTCATCGATGAAGCGCAGCTGAAAGTGCCGCATTCCTCAGCGCCAATTGAAAAACAAAAACTCCGCCTGATTGATGACAATAGCCAATATCAAGCACTCAGCCGTCGTAGTATCCGCTTTCATCGCTCTAGTGCCACAGAAAAACAAGACAGCATCACCAGCTTGATCGGTGAACGTAGCATTCAACCGACTGCGGTCCATGTGCAGCGCTGGCAAGCCGATGGACTGAGCCAAGAAGAAGGCGCAGGTTCAGTTCAAAGCAAACATCAGCATAGCCAAAGCCAAGACAATGCCAGCTTAAGTCTAGAGCAAGCATGGCATGTCAGCCCTGCATGGATGCAAGACTTAAAAGGCGAAGACCAAGCTACGGCTTCATCTAACAGCCAGATTGAAAAATTGAATCAAAACCTAACGCGCTATCACGAGCTACAATCGAAAAAATTCAATGCACAATCGACCGTGCGTGATACCCAAGTGGGTTATTGGTTTGAATTGAATGAACACCCAGAAATCGATCAACACAGTGGTGCAGACAAACAATTTTTAATCACAGAAAAAAAATTCTATAACCAAAATAACTTACCTAAAGACCTCTCTGAACAAGTCAATCAACTGATTGAACAAAGTCAGTGGAACATTAAACCCATCCATGAACAGGCCGAGCGTCAGGCTAATCAGCTCACATTACAACGCCGCAATATTGCGACGGTTCCTGAATATAACCCACTCGAACACCGTCCAAGCACCCATCCGCAACGGGCTAAAGTTGTCGGGCCAAGTGGTGAAGAAATACATGTCGATGAATGGGGACGAATCAAAGTTCGTTTCTTATTTACCCGTGGAGATGACCACAGCCATGATGGCGGTGCAGGCAGTAATGACAATGATACGGATTCTGCATGGGTAGATGTGCTTACCCCATGGGCAGGCGAAGGCTATGGTGCACGTTTCTTACCACGTATTAATGAAATCGTGGTCATCGATTTCTTTGACGGCAATATCGACCGACCATTTGTGGTGGGGCGCATACATGAAGCACAGCGCAGTCCGACCCAATTTGATAGTAAAGGTAAACTGCCAGACACCAAAAAACTAGCTGGAATAAAAAGTAAGGAAGTCCAAGGGGAAGGCTTTGGACAACTGCGCTTTGATGACACGACTGGACAAATATCAACACAATTACAAAGTACCCATGGTGCCACTCAGCTTAACCTCGGTAACCTTAGTCATCCCAAAGAAACCGCAGAAAGTGCAGGGCGAGGTGAAGGCTTTGAACTGAGAACCGACCAATGGGGCGCAGTACGTGCAGGACAGGGGCTACTTGTCAGCACACACCCACAACAACAAGCAGCGGCAATGCACCTCGACGCACAAGCGGCGAAAGAACAAATCGAAGCCAACTTAAACAGCAGTAAAGCCTTAAGTGAAGTGGCGAAAAATCAACAAACTGACCCACTTGAAGTCTTGGATAATTTAAAAAACTTCCTTCGGCAAATCGAAAAAGGCAGTAAAGAAAAGGCGGATGCCTTTAAACAAGCCTTAATGATTTTATCTGCACCAAACTCAATTGCTGTAAGTAGTCAGGAAGATGTTCATCTTTCAGCAGATGGACAGATCAGCCAAAGTGCAGGGGATAGCATCAACCTCAGCAGTCAAAAATCCTTAATTGCCCATGCACAAAGCAAGATCAGTCTATTTGCAGCACAAGAAGGCTTACGAGCTTATGCAGGCAAAGGCAAAGTTGAAATCCAAGCCCAAGGAGATGGGGCAGATCTGATTGCCCGAAAAGGTATTCAAATTATTTCCACGGAAGATGTAGTTTATATCACCAGTCCTAAAGAAATAATCCTGACTGGAGGCGGATCACAGCTCAAGATTAATGGTTCTGGCATATTCCCTACCACGGGTGGAAAGTTTGAGGTTAAGGCCGGGCAGCATTTATTTACAGGTGGAAGTACGGCTCAACCAAAAAATATTACTTTACCATTATTAGGTGAAATGCAAAATTGGATGGAATTGAACTACCATTATGATGATTTATCACCAGTTAAAGGGGCTCCTTTTAAAGTCTTTTTTGAAGATGGAAGTTACAGAGAAGGTACTTTAGATGATAAAGGGTACGCTAAATTAGAAAATGTACCTAAAGGAAAATCTGAAATTTATTATGGGGAAGATCCGTCAGAGTTTAAAAAAGACATTCCCGATGACCTAGATGCAGAAATTGAAGATACAGACACTATTGACGATGATATTTGGTCACTATTAGATGAAGAAGCATATCAAAAACTTACAAATAACTTACAGAATGGAGCGAAATAATGGGCTCTGTCGCTAAATATAAACGTTCTGTAGATTCTGTTCCCGGTGGATGGCTACAAAGTTTAAAAAAAGACACTATGACTTTCTTTAAAGGTGAAAGTACTGGTGGTTGGGCAATTTTAGCGGAGACGGTAATTGGGTGTGTACCTGTTTTAGGTCAATTGGTAGACGCGAGAGATATTATTAAAGCGATTATCATTTTATCTGCAAATCCAGCTAGCCCTGCTGGATGGTTTGATCTTATTACAGCATTAATTGGCTTAGTTCCAGGTGGTGGGGATGCTGTCAAAATGTCATTAAAAAGTGTCAAAAAAGGCGCTTTACCAATGGATAGTATTTTAGATGGTATCCGAAAACTAGGGAAAGGTGATCCTGAGCAATTGATACGTAAGTGTCTAGATCTAAATGCATTACAAAAAAATTTGGATAAGATACTGACAAACCCTAAAGTATTAAATCAGCTAAGCCCTGAAGCTCGTAAAAATGTTGATCAGATTCGAAAAAATTTAGGTAAACAATTACAAGAATTTAAAAAGGAAGTTGATGGCTGGCTAATAAAAAGTAGAAAAACTTCAGCAGATGCAAATAAAAATTCTAAGAACCAAACAAATAAGCCAAATTCTCCAGCAAATGGTGGACAAAAAGCAAACAATACAAATCAGGGCAAATCTAACAGTACCAATAATTCGTCAATAGGCCAAACAGCTATAACTAATTTATCTAATAAATTTAAAGGTATTCTAGGTGAGCATATGGCAGATTACTATTGCCAAGAAATTAAAGGCTGGGGAACTTCAACACATGATAAGATAGGAACGAAAAACTCTCATAAATTGAATGATAATGGGGAAATGGTAAATCTATTTTCTATTAAAAGTAGAGGGCGTGGTATAGATGGAGTTTGGAAGAAAAATAATAATGACGCAAAACCATATGCAATTATTGAGGCTAAATGTAGCCAAAATCCTGCTGCTTCACTTAGAGATTTATTAGGTGATGCTAATGATAAAAATGGTATTGATAAATCAATACCTCAACAACAACAAAGATCTGGCAGAACTTCTAGAAACCGTACTAACACTAGTTCAACTAATCGTAATCTAACTTTAGGTGGCGAAAAATATAGAGATTCTAGTGGAAAAGTAGTTCAAATGAGCCATCATTGGATAACAAATCGTCTTGTTAAATCAGTAGGAATTAAGCTAGCTCCAATAATATTGAAAAAAAGAAGATATGAAAGATATGTTATTTTTTTTAGTGGATTGCAGGTAGTAGAACATGCTGTTGCATTAATTAAATTCTTATCTAAACAAACAGTAACTGATAAAGAACATTCTATTCATACAGCTACAAAGGTTTGGACTGATAAAGACATTAGTATCGTTGTTAATAATAAATAATTGGAAATTTATTTATGATGGAATTTAAGTTTAATCGTAGACAACAATTTTTAGATGAAAGTTACTATCAATCTACAAGGAGTGAGCTTGTCAGCGCCATAGAAAGTTTTTTAAGTGAATCAAATGATGATGATGATATCGAAGCAGGATGGATAGACTCTTATTCGATAGCGTCTAGATATCAGTTTGATTTGCTTATTTTGGACTATACTGCTGGTAAACCGATTGAGTATTTACGCTTAGAATTTGATAAAGTAATTGAATTATTCAAGGAACTCTCTTTAAAACAAAGAGCCTATTATAAAAATAATAATTTTAGTGTTTTTGACATCGAAATTTTAGATGACTATTGTGTATATATATGGATTATCAGCCTTTGTTATTTATTAAAAAGAACTGATTTACTACCGTTGGTAGCTAACCTTGTTGATGGAGAGGATCAAGAAAATGGAGGGAAAGATTGGATTGTAGAGGAATTTTTGGCTTTTAATGACGATAACCGTTTTGATTGTTCAGATGTCCTTTTTTCAAATCCTTATTTTGAGTTATCCAATGCATTTGTGACCCAAGATAATAAAGTTTCATTCAAGCATTTAAACAAATTTTTAAAAAAATGGTATAAAGATTTATCTGGAGCTCCATGGCATGATACCCATAAATCAGAGGGTGGATATTATGGATATTGGGCTTTTGAAGCAGCTTGTGCTGTTATTCTATTAGAAATAGAAAATGATAAAGAATTTCATGAATACCTCTATTATCCTAAAGACTTAATAGAGTTCTATCGTACATTTAAACCTAGTAGTGCTGAAATTGACCTCCTAACTAAATATCAAAAAGTATCAATTCAAGCAGGTAAAAAATGTCCTCAATCAGGTTATTGGTTCAGTGTAGCCAAGGAAAACACTCGTAAATACTTTAAACAAGGGGAAATATTCCCTGATTTTGAAAGTGATTGGGGGGATGTATATTGGCAGTTTGACGGTGAAGAATAAGTGAAAATATGCCCTTCGGGGCAGTTTTTGGGCATAAAATGGATTTAGTTAATATAAAAAGACAACAATTTCTTACACCTCAAATGTATGAAACATTAAAGGCGGAAACTCTGAACACTATTGAAACTTTTAAAGTAAATCCTACAGGTGTTGGTGATTCAATAGAAGAAAGATGGGTATACTCTTATGCTATCGTAGCAGAGGACTATTTAAATCTGCTTATATTGGAATATACAGCTGGCAATAGTTTACCTTTTATTAGAAGCCAAATTGAAATAGTTATTGACTATTATGAGCAATATGGAAGTAAATTAAAAAGTTATCATAAAAATATAAACTTACCAGTTTTTGAATTATTTACTATTGATGGCTATTGTCCATGTATTTGGTTAATCAGTTTGTGTTATTTACTCCACCGAAAGGATTTGCTACCTAGAGTTGCGAAATTAATTGACGGAGAAATGAGAGAAAATGTTGCTCAAGATTGGCTAATTGAAGAGTATTTATCTTTTTCAGATGAAAATAGATATGATTGTTCAACAGTATTAGTACCAAAACCTTACTTATTATTATGTGAAGCCTTTTCAAATCAAGATAATGAAATTTCTTTAGCTTTTGTCCGTAAGTTTTTAAAGAATTGGTACAAAGATTTATCAGGTGCGCCTTGGCATGATACTCATAAATCAGAAGGTGGCTATTATGGATACTGGGCTTTTGAAGCAGCGTGCGCTGTTATTCTGTTAGAGATAGAGAATGATACTGTCTTACATGAATACTTATATTACCCTAAAGATTTGGTTGAATTTTATCACAAATTCAAGCTCAAAACTTCAGTAATAAATTTTCTTGAAAATCATAATAAATTTTCAATTAAAGCTGGGGAAAAATGTCCTCAACAGGGTTATTGGTTTACAGTTGCTAAAGTGAACTCACGTCAATACTTTAACTTGGGAGATGTTTTTCCTGATTTTGAAAGTGATTGGGGCGATGTGTATTGGCAGTTTGATGGTGAAGAGTAATTTATGCCTTCGGGACTTGATAATATTGGATCTCTAAAAAAAGAAGTATTAATTAAAAGAATATTTTATGAGCACAGCACAAGTTTATTTAAATGATGAGGAAATAGAAGAATTAGTTCGAGATATTCCTCTTGATACATCAATAATTTATGGGGAAGAAAAAAAAGAGTTCGGAGTTTGCCCTTATATTACATTTTATATTGATCAAAAAAAAACAAATGCGCAAGAATTTTTGATAAAAGTAATTGATATTTATGAGAAATTTGAATTCGAAATAATTGATAAGCCATTTCATTTAAGATTTCGATGTGATACTGAAGTTTGGAAAAAGGCAATTTCATGGATTAGAAGTCGTGAAGAAATATCAGCTGAAATGGCAAAAATTTATAAAAAATATTTCATTTACTATTTAGGTGCAACATCTGCACAATCTCAAGATCAAAGTCCACGTTGGGCTTTAAGTGCAAAGATTAGAGACTCTAGTGAGCGCTATTCTAGTCTAAAATTAACTTTTGGTGATCAATGGTATAGATCCAATAAAGATATTTGGTACTCATTTGTTCAAAAATGTCTAGAAATGCTTAACCCAATTCAAGCATATAGTGGATATGAAATTGGAAACACAAGTCAATTTGCATTTGTTTCTCCTGAATTTGAAACAGTTGAACGGACTTTCACGGATTATTTTTACGGGCTCGATATTGATCATCCTGGTATGGAGTTTTCTCATGAAAATATGTTTATTGCAGAAGATCGGGATGGTTTAGGTGGCGGTATTCGTACCCCAACATGGTGCTTTTTACTTTCTCCCTACTGGCTAGAGAAACTAGGCTTGAGTGAAGAACAAATTCGTGAAAAACTGGATGATCCACGAATTGAAATTACTAAAATTATAGACCTAGAAGATTCAACAAAATACAGCTTATGGATACGTTTGGGAGAGCTTTCACTTTATCCAGTTGAAGAAGGTGTTCCTGATTTATTGGTGATGGCAAATGAACTAATTAAACCGATACGTTGTGATAACTTAAAACTGACCACTTTAGATGCGTGGTCAGATGATCCAAATCCACGTTTTGATGCCGTAAGTTCAAAGCAATGGATTGCACGATTTGATGAAGACAGCACTTGGCCTGAATTAAAACGAGTGAAAGTTGAAGTTCAAGAACCAGAAAGAATAGATATTGTTATTGCCGGTAGCCCATGTCCTCACGCAGGATATTGGTATACTTTTGCTAAAGAAAACTCACGTCAATATTTTAAACAAGGTGATATATTCCCTGATTTTGAAAGTGATTGGGGTGATGTGTACTGGCAGTTTGATGGTGAAGAATGATTTATGCCCTTCGGGGCATTATTTTTGGAATAAGAATGATTTTTGATAAAAAGAAAAGACAATTATTTTTAACAGATGAAGTTTACAATAGAGTAAATATATTTTTAAAAGAATTACCCATTGAAATTTTAGAAAGTAAAAAAATATATGAAGACAGTCCATCTGATATAAGAAGATTAGATTATTACTTATCACTACATTCTTATGATTTATTAAGTCTAAATTTTACTGCTGGGTTTGATATTTCTACACTTAGAATTCAATTAGAAGATGTAATTACGAAATATGAAGAATATACAATAGCCTTGCGCAAAGACGAGGAGGATGAAGATTGGGCACCATTTTATTTTACAGCTATAGATGAGTACGAAAGATGTATGCAGTTGATAGGACTGTGTTATCTATTACACAGAAGGGACTTATTACCTCGTATTGCAGCGATGCAGGACAAAATTTACCATGAGCAAACAGACCAATTAGATACACTGTATGAGGACTTTTTATCATTTGAGTTGGCAGATAGATATGATGTGGATCAATGGTTTTTTGATAATCCATATCGCCCATTAATTTTTAGTAAATATAGAGATACTAAACAAGAGAGTATTCGGGATATACAGGAATATTTGAAATTATGGTATCCCGCATTTGAAAGTGCTCCATGGTATGACTTACATAAAATGGAAAATGGAGGTTATTTTGGCTATTGGGCTATAGAAGCTGCTGCTTACGTTTATTTGCTAGATTTAGATGATAGTGAAATAACACATATGATTTATCCAAAAGATTTGGTTAAATTTGCCCGAGAATTTGTACCTTGCGAGAAGGATATAAGTAATCCAAGTACAAAAACATTAAAATGCGAAGCAGGTCAAATTTGCCTTAAAACAGGTGAATGGTATAGTCCTGCGAATAACATGGAAAAACGTCATTTTAATCAAGGAGAAGATATGCCTGAGATTAAAGATAACCCTTGGGGATTAACGATTTGGTATCTAACTGAATAAATAGATGCCATTCGGGGCATTTTGGAATGGGTGGGGATGTGTACTGGCAGTTTGATTGTGAAGAATAAATAAAACATACCCTTCGTGGCATTAATTTTAGGATTAATATGAGTTTCGATAAATATAAAAGACAGATTTTTCTAACTGAAGACTATTATAAAAGTGCCTATGATTTTTATATAGAAGACGTTGATTTTTAGAAAGAAAGTGATGCATTTGAGGATGATGAGTATAATTGCGGCGAAAAAAGAAGATGGAATTTAATAACACATGATTATTCTTTTCTACTTTACCTTGTATACACAGCAGGAAAATCTATAGGGGAAGTTATACCCTTATTTGAAAAATTTATAGAAGGCTTTGAAAAACAATCTGAAGCCTTAGCTATCTTCCATAAGTCAAAAAAACCTTCTGTCATTCCAACTCAAAATGAAACGTTAAATATACTTGGTCTGGCTTTTTTATTTAATCGAAATGATTTGTTTGATCGTATACATTCATTAGTCAATGGTGAGGGTGAAAGTCATACGTGTGAAGATGAGGTTATTAATAAATTTTTTAAACTTAATGATCCTTCACATCCAACATTTAACGAAGGAAATTTATTTGCATTAGGTTATTCAAAATTATGTGATGTGATTGATAATGTGCTAGTTAAAAATAATAAAGAAACTGCTGTTAAATATTTAGATGAATACTTAGCTGATTGGTATCAAATGAATAAAAATGCACTTTGGTTTAATAGTCATCTAGAGCCTGCAGAAGAACTAAAATATTGTGGTTATTGGTCTTTTGAAGCAGCAGCTCTTGTTTATTTACTAGATTTGGATGACACTCCTCTACACAAGCATTTATTCTATCCTAAAGATATAGTTGCATGGGCTCGTAAAAATAATACTCAATCTGAAGTAACCCAAGAGAATCTAACTGTAATAAAAGTCAAAGCTGGCGAAAAATCCCCAAAAACGGGCTATTGGACAACCCCAGTACAAGTGGATTCACGCGTTCATGTGTTAAGAGGTGAAATCTTACCAACACTTTCTGGAACAGATTGGGGTGAAGTGTACTGGTATTTTAATGGTGAGGAATAAATAAAACATGCCCTTCGGGGCATTAATTTTAGGATTAATATGAATTTCGATAAATATAAAAGACAGATTTTTTTAACTGAAGATTATTATTTAAAGACTAAAGAATACAATGAAGAAGGAATACCCTTATATTTAGAAAGTGATGCATTTGAAGATGATCAATATAATTGTGGAGAAGCTTCAAGATGGCAATCTATTACATGGATCTATCATTCTTTATTATATCTTCATTATACTGCAGGAAAGCCAATAGAAGAAATATCTCCATTATTTGAAAAAGTAATAGAAGGTTATGAAAAACAAGCAGAAGCATTAGGAGTTTTTAAAGCAAGTAAAAAGCCAGTTGTTATTGGTGGTGAAGGTGGTTTTATTACATTAAGTACAATTAGCTTAGCAGTATTGCTAAATAAAAATAATTTATTATCTACAATTAAACAATTAAACAATTAAACAATTAATCAATGGCGAGGATGGAGGAACTTTTAGTGAAGATGAAGTGATTAATAAGTTTTTAAAACTAACGGATTCTAATCATCCAGATACTGAAAGAGATGGGATATATAGTTATAATTTTTCAATATTATGCGATGTGATTGATAATGTAATAATTAAAAATAACAAAAATCATGCGATTGAACTGTTGGATGAATATTTGGCTGATTGGTATCAAATGCATAAAAATACACTTTGGTACAATAGTCATTTAAATTTAGATAATTATTCATATGTTGGTTACTGGGCTTTTGAAGCAGCAGCTCTTGTTTATTTACTAGATTTGGATGAAAGTTCTTTACATAAACATTTGTTTTATCCTAAAGATATAGTTGCATGGGCTCGTAAAAATAATACTTAATCTGAAGTAACCCAAGAGAATCTAACTGTAATAAAAGTCAAAGCTGGCGAAAAATCCCCAAAAACGGGCTATTGGACAACCCCTGCACAAGAAGATTCACGCGTTCATGTGTTAAGAGGTGAAATGTTACCAACACTTTCTGAAACAGATTGGGGTGAAGTGTACTGGTATTTTAATGGTGAGGAATAAATAAAACATGCCCTTCGGGGCATTAATTTTAGGCTGAATATGAATTTTAAAATCGATCCTAAATTTTTATATTTATTAGAACATTTTAGTTCTAAAGAATTTTTTTATAGCATGAGAAATAACTATCAATCTTTTTTAGATCGTTTGGAATTGCTGTTTGTCGTTTATATGAGAAATCTACCCTATAATTATCTGGATTTTCCAATGCCAGAGCAAGTTGACATCAATTGGGGAGGGACGGTTTTACCGCTTTTAAGAAAAACCATGGATACTTTAGATTTTGCTTATATAAGAATAAAAGAAGGCGATCTAACATATTTAGATTGCGCATCAGAGATTCGATCGAATGACAAAGGTATGAGTGAGTTTTCAAAAAAATGGATGGATGAACTACCTCATGAAAATGTGAAAGAATGTTGGGATTTTTATACAAAGGCTAAGGCCGAGGCATTCATTATTGAAAATACCTATCCAACGTATTGGAATCAAGAAAGTATTGTTGATGAAATATTTGATATTTCAAAAATTAATATTCCTGTGTCATATCCCATTTATCGTATAAATCAAAGTATTAAAGTAAAATCGAATGAAAAAGTTGCGATAACAGATTTATATATTTCCGAATTTGTGCCGAACCGAATAGAATTTATGGCTCATAGTAATGAAGATGATAGAGGTTTTGGTAGTGTAATTCCCACTACAATAGATCCAGAAACTTATGAAACATATTATGAGAAAACAGATTGGTACTTGATTGAAAGAGTCGCAAATGAAGGGGGCAAGTTTACTGATCGAAGCTGAAATGATTTGTGTTGTCTGATGTGTGTTGATAAATGATAGCGAAATAACACATATGATTTATCCAAAAGATTTGGTTAAATTTGCCCTAAAACAGGTGAATGGTATAGTCCTGCGAATAACATGGAAAAACGCCATTTTAATCAAGGAGAAGATATGCCTGAGATTAAAGATAACCCTTGGGGTCTTACGATTTGGTATCTGACTGAATAAGTAGATGCCATTCGAGGTATGTTGGAATGGATGGGTATGTGTACTGGCAGCTTGATGGTGATAAATAGGATAAAATTTCCTTTTGGTTATTCGTTTCTAATGGATAATATTTTTAATTTTCTTTGATTATTATTTTTAATTAAATAAATTAAAACCCAATATTTTTTAAAGGATAATGATGAAAGTTTTAAAAACGAATTTAATGTTTATTATGCTTTCAGCAATGAGTTTAATAGGGTGTAATACTCATTCAACAAAAACTTATGTGTTGACGACAACATCTTATGGTTATGATGCAAGTTATATTCCTTATATTGTTGAATTAAATGGAGAGGAGCTAGGTGGAGGGCTAGGTAGTGGAACGAAAAGATCAGCAGTGATAACAGGAGCTCAATATATTAAATGGGGAGAAGGTAATAGCTCTAAAAAGCATATTGCAACCAATGTCCCCACATTGACGAATGAAAATTTAAAAGATAAAAAATATTTAGCTGTACATATATATCCAGATGACAGTGTGGAAATTAATTTATCGAATGAATTACCTGATGCTACTGAGAAAGGTTTAGAGTGGAGAGCAAAAATTATTGATGAATTGAAGGTAAAAGAAGAAAAATAGCTGTATCAGTCATTAGTGGCATATAGATAAAAAAAAAGCGCATGATGAGATGCGCTTTTTAATTTACAGCTAATTATTTTTCAACGAATGCACGTTCGATCACGTAGTCGCCTAGAACGCCCATCTTAGGAGATTCTTTCAGGCCGTGCTGGTCAAGCAGGGCAGCAACGTCGTCTAGGAATGCAGGTGAACCGCAAAGCATTGCGCGGTCAGTTTCAGGGTTGAAACGTGGAAGACCAATTTTTTCGAAAAGTTGACCAGATTCAATGGCAGTAGTTACACGGCCCTGAGTATGGAATTCTTCACGAGTTACCGTAGGGTAGTAAACCAATTTTTCTTTCGCGCCTAATTCACCAAAGAATTCGTGGTTAGGAATTTCATCTAAGATTAAATCTTGATAAGCCAATTCCGAAATGAAACGTGTACCATGTACAACGATGATTTTTTCAAAACGTTCGTAAGTTTCAGGGTCACGAATTACAGAAAGGAACGGTGCAAGACCTGTACCTGAAGAAAGTAGGTATAAGTTTTTACCAGGGTTTAAGTCATCTAGAACCAACGTACCTGTAGGTTTTTTAGATACTAAAATTTCATCGCCAACTTTTACTTTTTGTAAAATAGACGTTAAAGGACCATCTGGAACTTTAATAGAGAAAAACTCTAATTCTTCTTCATAGTTTGCGCTTGCAATAGAATAAGCGCGCATTAAAGGCTTACCATTTACTTCAAGGCCGATCATCACAAATTGACCGTTTTTAAAACGTAACGCAGTATCGCGAGTGGTTTTAAAAGAGAATAAAGTGTCATTCCAATGGTGGACGTGAGTAATCTTTTCGACGTTAAAAGCAGCCATTAAAGGTCTCAATAAAATTATCAAATTAGAACAGCTTACTATTCTAATCTAAAATCATTCTCGATAAACTGAATATATTTAATTGAACTTATCAGAAAAAGTGATTATGTCTGAGCTTAAAATGCCAATTATCGGGTATATGAAATCTCCCTACCGAGAAAAATTTGGTATTCCACGTCAGCCGAATTTGGTGCAAGTCGAATCTTATATTGAAATGGTGGAACCTTATAACGATTTATTGGCTTTCGAAGGGATTGATGATTTTAGTCATCTTTGGCTGATTTGGCAGTTTCATGAAAATAAAAATGCAGATTCGACAAAATTTCGTCCGCAAGTTCGTCCTCCGCGTTTAGGTGGTAATCAAAAAATCGGGGTATTTGCGACACGAAGTATGTACCGACCGTCACCTATGGGCTTGTCGGTTGTGCAGCTCAAAGGGGTGAAAAAAGTCGGAAAATCGGTACGTGTCTATGTTGTCGGTAGTGATTTGTTGGATGGAACACCAATTTTAGATATCAAACCCTATATTCAATATTCAGATGCAGTTATGGATGCGCAAAGCGGTTATGCGCAGGATGAGCCAGAAAGAAAATCTGTGATTTGGTCAGAGCACGCTGAGCAACAAAAACAGGTATTTTTGAATAATGGCAATTTAACCGAACAATTAACAGCAGAACTGGAACAAGTATTGAGTTTAGATCCACGTCCTGCTTATCAGCATGATGTTGAACGTATATATGGCATGTTGTTTGGCGGTTGTAATGTGCGTTTTTGCGTAGACACTAATAAAATAGTCGTACACGAAATTCTAAGTAGTTAAAAAGATCAGGTTTTAAACCTGATCTTTTTTGAAATCGAATTACTTTAATTTAGAGTATTTATCAATTTCAGTACTAGCGATATTGTTAAATAGCGAGCATTCATTTTTGATTGCTTCTACATAGTTAGTTTCAACTTTTGCTTCCAGGCTATCCTTTCCATAATTTTGAATCGCCTCATCTAAGTCAGCTTGATAGTCTTTAATATCATTAGCCAATGTGTAAGTGGTCCCTGATTTATAGTATGAGCCATAACGATAATTTTGATTAAACTGCACATAAGCATCAAAATCATAATTTACAGGTTGATTTTTCGAAATATAAACTGGATAAGAAGCTATGTTTTGGATGGTATAACCGTCATCTAAATATTCAGTAGGATCAAAACCATTAATGTTGTCACCAAGGAGTTCAACATAATTTTTTGAACTTGATGATGTTTTCAGTCTTAAGCAAGTTGAACCTTGAGGAAAAGTTTTTCCTTTTAATTTTGAATAATAGAAACTAGGGAATGTGCCCAACTTCGTTGCTAACGTAGTATCTGCACCTGAAAGATAATTAAATGTGTCTACGTAATAGCCAATTTCTTTACCTGTTAAATTTACCACTTCGAAATTTTGAGTCAGTTTCAGACCATTGAAGTTTTGACTAGATGCTGGTGTGAAAATCCATTGGCTATCATTTTTAGAAATTAAATTGGCAAATTTATAACCATATTCGGTTTTGTTCAGCACTGGTGTATAAAGGCCTTCGTCTGTTAAATAATCAGAAATTATCCATTTCAAGTCATAATTTTCATTGTTATTGCTTAAATAATCAACATTGAAATAAATAGTATTATTTTGAATATTGAAATGTGTTTTTTCGAATAAATTGTCGCTTCCATCCCAATATGATGATGAGTAGATTGACCATTTATTATTTTCGGAACTAGTTTCAGCTCCATTTCCTGATCCAGTTTCAGATGAAGTAGAACTATTGTCTGAAGAGCCGCCGCCGCAAGCGCTTAGAATTAAGGAACTAAAAATGGCTAGGCTTAAAATTTTAAATTTCATGTTACCCTCTTTAATAAATTATGAATTACGTCACTATTATTTGTGACTGTTGCATATAGTATAGAAAAACATAAAAAAGGGAATGTTAAAAATTAACTAATTAAAATTAATGATTTAAGTTAAATTTTTCTTAATAATTTAAGTAAAAAATATTGCGTTTTAATCAGCTGGTTTTGTTATAGTGAACCTATGTTTGGGGAACATAGAACAATGACTTTTAATTTTGAAATTGACACTTCTTGGTGTTTAGACCAATTACAAAAAGATGGACGTATTACTGAACGGGACAAAATACTGATTCAAACCACGCACCGTCAGCGTGAGCAGTTGAAATGGCATCCTCTACAATGGATTGCCAATTTTAATTTAGTCGATCAGAGTCATCCGCAGTCTACCTTAACATTGAATAGACTTTGCCAATGGTTGGCAGAAAAGTCTGGAGTACCGTTTTATATTATCGATCCTCTAAAAGCTGATGTGCCTGCTTTGACCGCCATTATGTCTCAGGAATTTGCAGTACGAAATCGCATTTTAGCGGTTGAATTACAAAATGAGCATGTGCTGATTGCAACGGATCAACCTTATAAAAATGAATGGATTGCCAATTTAGAGAGAACGGTATTACCACGTAAGATTCAGCGTGTATTACTCAGTCCAGACCAACTACAGCGTTACTTGGTTGAATATTACCAAGTGAGTCGTGCGGTCAGTAATTCGCAAAAATCATCGAGTTATGACCGTGAAAATAAAGGCGTTGAAGCACTATTACAATTAGGTGATACACAAAATCCAGATGCCAATGATCAGCATATTGTGAAGCTTGTGGATTGGGTCTTACAGTTTGCCTTCGAACAAGGTGCAAGTGATATTCACCTCGAGCCGCGTAAAGATACAGGAAAGGTGCGTTTTCGTATCGATGGCGTATTGCATACCATCTACAACATGCCCGCAAATACCCTGACAGCCGTGGTCTCGCGAATTAAGATCTTAGGTCGGATGAATGTGGCTGAAAAACGTAAACCGCAAGATGGACGTTTAAAAACCCGTACACCCAAAGGCCAAGAAACAGAGCTACGTTTATCGACGCTGCCAACAGCCTTTGGTGAAAAGTTAGTCATGCGTATTTTTGACCCTGAAGTCTTGGTACGTAGTTTCCAACAGCTCGGTTTTGAAGGGTGTCTGTTGGATGATTGGAAAGCATTAACCAGTCATAGTCACGGTATTATTTTAGTGACCGGTCCGACGGGTTCGGGTAAAACCACCACGCTTTATTCATCGCTCAAGCAATTGGCAACTGAAGAAGTGAATGTCTGTACGATTGAAGACCCGATTGAGATGTTAGAGCCGAGCTTTAACCAAATGCAGGTGAATACAGGGATTGATTTAGGCTTTGCTGATGGTGTACGGGCTTTAATGCGTCAAGACCCTGACATTATCATGGTCGGGGAGATCCGAGATCATGATACGGCAAATATGGCAATCCAAGCTGCATTAACAGGTCATTTGGTGCTTTCAACTTTACATACCAATGATGCACCATCGAGTTTGACGCGATTACATGATCTGGGGATTCAGCCTTTTTTAACGGCAGCGACCATTTTAGGGGTTTTGGCACAACGTTTGGTTCGTCAACTCTGTCCACATTGTAAGCGTGAGACTTTTATCAATGAACAAGAGTGGAAACATTTGACCTTTGAATATGCGATACAAATGCCTGATTTTGTCTACGAGGCGGTGGGCTGTGATGAATGTCGTCAAACGGGTTATAAAGGCCGTGTGGGGATTTATGAATTTATGCCACTCAGTATTGAAACCAAACAATTGATTGGTGCCAATGCAGATCTAACCCAATTACGTACACAGGCACGTAAAGAACATGTCGAGCCATTACGAATTGCAGGTGCGCGTAAAGTACTTGCAGGGGTGACGACTTTAGAGGAAGTTCTGCGTGTCGTACCGCTCAACTAATGGTTCGATCAAATAAATAAAAACGTCTTTGCAGCTTAAGATTCGACTCATCTTGCTTTGTTTAAATAGCGCTATCGAAATAGACAAAGTAAGAGAGACCGAAGATGACAACATTCACTCAATTGGTATGTGGTTTAGCATTTGCAGGTGTGGCATCAGTGGCAGTTGCGAATACAGTAGTCAATCAGGCTGCAGTTGCACCGATGAAAACCACATCGGTGAAACATGCCTTAGGCTTAAAAGATGATAGTAAAGTTCAATTGAAAGGTTATGTTGTGAAATCGATGGGCGATGAAAAATATCAGTTCCGCGATAGCACAGGCAGCATTACAGTGGATATTGATGATGAACTTTGGCAAGGCAAAGCGATTTCAGCTAAAACACCGGTAACGCTCATTGGAGAAATCGACATTGATTACAAACCGACGAAACGCGTTGAAGTTGATGTCGATCAAGTAAAATTTTAATTTAGCCTGTTATTCATTTCAGTGCTGCTCCATAAAAAACCACGGCTTGCTGTGGTTTTTTTATGATATGAGTAGATATGAGCAAAAGTTCGATACACTGAAGTCGGAACCATAGAAATAGGGTAGGTAAGATGCGAATTTTATTGGCAGAAGATGATGCATCCCAAGCAGACAGTATAAAAACATGGCTTGAAATGGATGGCTATAGTGTCGATTGGGTTGATCGCGGCGATCACGCTATTTTGGCTTTAGAACAACATCAATATGATTGCATACTTTTAGATCGTGGCTTACCAAAAGTAACTGGTGATGAAATTTTAAAACGTATCGTACAGTTGCATCCGCTTACACCAGTTTTATTCATTACTGCTCGGGACAGTATTGCAGATCGTGTAGAAGGTTTAGATCTGGGTGCTCATGATTATTTGGTAAAACCCTTTAGCTTGGAAGAGTTGTCAGCAAGGGTACGTGCCCAATTACGCTTGCATCATCAACAGCGTGATAATTCTCTGACTTTCGGGGATTTAAGTTTAGATGTACAAGCCAAAACGCTGCGTAAAAATGCGGAATTGATTACGCTGACATCGCGTGAATATCAAATCTTGCATAAGATGATGTTAAATCCTGAGCATATTATGACGCGTAGCCAACTCGAAGAATCACTCTATGCTTGGGGGGATGAAGTTGAAAGTAATGCGATCGAAGTTTTTATTTACCAATTGCGTAAGAAGATTGGCAGTGATTACATCAAAACCTTAAGAGGTTTGGGTTATCGCATGAATCTTCCACAACAAAGTTAAGTCTATGAGTGATAAAAAAAGCATTTCCTTACAGTCGCAACTGATTAAAACCTCACTGCTCAGTGCAATTTGGGCGGGAGCAATCTCCCTGTGTCTGATGTTGGGATTTGGTCTTTATCACATCATGAGTGTACATGATGCCCTGATGGACGAAGTGGCTGACATGCTCACTGCTACTGATCTCACGCTGAAGCAAGACGAACAAATAGATGAGCTGAGTGAAGAGTTTGATATGCAATATCAACTCATGCAAGGGTCGCAAGTCTTAACCACATCGGAACAACACACAGCATTTGAACATCAGCCCAATTTAAAACAAGGGTTGCATTATCAATGGAGAGAAGGCGCGCTTTGGCGTAGCTATGCACTTCAGGACGATGGATTAAGGGTACAAATCATTCAACCGATGAAAACACGGCTCAGAGAAACGCTGCAAAGCGTACTAGGCTATGCAGGGATTCTGTTGATTGTCTGGTTGATCCAATGGCTATTACTGCATATTTTGATTAAACGTCAATTGAAAGTTTTACAGCTTTTTTCAAAACAAATCGCTGAAAAAAATGTAGATGACTTACAAGCCATTGTCTTACCTGAACCTGTATTACAAGAACTAGAGCCGATCCAAACACAGCTGAATTTTTTATTAAGTCGATTAGATCAAGCCTTAGAGGCGGAACAACGCTTTACATCCGATGCTTCACATGAATTACGCTCACCGCTGTCTGCGATTCAAATGCGACTTCAGGTATTAAAACGAAAATATCCCGACATTCAGCAGGATTTATTGAGCATACAGCACGATGTTAATCGAGGAACGCGCGTGTTGGAAAATCTACTGATTTTGGCACGGCTCGACCCGACGCAATCGGAGCAATTAGATAAAAAACAAGAAGACTTAGAACAGCTGAGTTTACAAGTCTTTGACGCTTTACAGCCTTTTATTGAAGAAAAACAGATCGAATTGAAGCTACAGACCCAGTCTGTACAGTTTGCTATGAACCCAGAGTTGATGTTTAGCTGTCTACGCAATTTAGTCGATAACGCAATTCGCTATAGTCCTGAGCAAGGACAGGTAAAGATTGATTTAACGGTAACAGCACAGCAGGCGGTTTGGACGATTGAAAATCAAGGTGCGGGACTGACAGTCGCAGAATTGCAACGCATTGGCGAGCGATTTTACCGTGTATTGGGAACGAAGACGCAAGGTTCAGGTTTAGGTATTTCAATTGCCCAAAAAATTGTACAGTTACATCAAGGCCATTTAAATGTGGATGCATCTGAACTTGGTGGCTTAAAGGTACAACTCACTTTTCCAATCCGTTAAAAACACGATTTGCTCTAAGGAATTTAGCGAAAGAGTGTTGTGAGAGGAAGATGAGTGTTGCGATTTAAATTAAGTTTGAGTAGCTATAAAACTTAATTTAACTAAGTACAAAACTTAAAAAAGCAGTAAGCGAATGGCTTACTGCTTGTGTCCACGATTATTTTTATTGCGCTGATAATTATTATTTTTATCAGAAATTATTTGGTCAAAATAAGGCGATTATTTCGTGTTAAACGTAGTCGATATTCTTCACCTGCATGCATAATGCGAATTTCACGTCCTAAAGCAAAAAGGTTGTTTGAATGTAGCATTGGCAGTGAGTGGTGTGCTTCATTGCTACGAGTAAAAAGGCTAAATGGTGCGTTCATTCCGTCGACTCCGTGGTGTATTTCTGAATGGTTTAAATGATAATCATTATCGAATAGGCCTGTCAACGGTAATTTTAGGATTTTATAAAAAAGATAAATTTGCTTACACTTAGATATCAATTGGAACAGAGTAGAGAGCAGGGAACTATGTCTAAACCGCAAATCGATGTCGCCATTGCGATTTTATTGCATCAAGACAAAGTACTGGTGGGTTGGCGTGAAGCAAAACAACATCAGGGCAATAAACATGAGTTTCCGGGCGGTAAAGTCGAGCAGGGTGAAAGTCCTGAACAGGCTTGTCGTCGTGAAATTTTTGAAGAGGTTGGAATTGGTTTACATGACTGGCATGCTTTTGATTTTATTCAACATGAATATGATGATGTCATTGTGAAATTACATTTATTTCATGCCACCGTCCCGCATGCGTTGCTGAATGAAATCCAAAAGCCATGGGCCTGGTATTCGCGTCAACAACTCATGAGTTTGAATTTTCCAAAGGCCAATCAAGCTATTTTGCAGCGTTTATATTGGCAGCAACAGATCAAAATCACCGCCGATTTACCAACACTTGAAACGCTTAAAGAGACGCTGTTGTATTATTGGCGAGTCGATGCCAGCGCAGAAAATGCAGAGGCATTAAATCAATTACCTACCGTGATTTTAAAACAACTGATAATTAATGAAGATCTATGGTCATTACTCTCTACAGAGGTGCAAGCACATATTTCGGCTTTACATCTTAAGCAGCACCAATTGCTGAAAAAAAATAAAGGTGATTTACAGCTTGGGAAGCGCTATATCGCAGCTTGTCATGATCAAGTTTCTGCGCTGCATGCGCAAAAAATTGGCTGTGAGGCTATTTTTATGAGCCCAGTTCTGGCGACACAAAGTCATCCAGAGGCGCAAGGTATGGGATGGGCGCATTTTTCTGAGATTGCACGAGGCATAGAAATCCCTGTTTTTGCTTTAGGTGGCATGCGTCCTGAATTATTGTCTATTTCACAGCAACATCATGCTTATGGGGTGGCAGGTATTCGCAGTTTTTAAATTAAAGTGTGTATTGAATTAAATTTGTATTTAAAGTCGATATTTTAGACTTAAAGTAACTATTGGAAATAAGCTTACTTTTAGTATGTTTTAAATAAAAAAGCCTGATCTCAATTAAGATCAAGCTTTTTTACGGGGTGCTTAAAGAGCTTTAATTGCTTGTTGTGCTTTTTGAATGGTGCTGCTTTTCTTTTGCATTTGACCAGCTTTTAAAACAACATTCCAAAGCTGTTGTTTCATCGGCTTGGTTTGAGCATAGCTTAATCCACGCAGTGCCAACGATTCTGCATTCGCAGGTTGATTTTTTCGATTGGCGATCATTGCCAAATATAAAAAAGTTTCCGCAGATTGTGGTGCCAAACGCTGTGCTTGAGTTGCAGCACTTTCAGCTTCATTCCATTTTCCATTGGCATAAGCGGTTTGCGTAGTTTGCATCAATTTTTTGAATGCAGGTAAGTCACGACCATCATCAAACTTTTGAATTTGGGTTTTCTGCTCAGGAATAACGATGCGTTGACGTTTAATTTCTGGATGGTCATATGGCGTAATAATGACCCCAGAAGAGTCATGGATATCTGCCTTTTTTTCAGGTGGAGCAAGCGGCTTTTGCTCAGGTTCGACTATGGTTTGGCAACCAGCCAAAATGATCGTCAAAACGCTCAGAATACTGAACGTTTTTAAAACTTTAATGTTTTGCAATTTAATTTGTATACTCTCCACTTGAGATGATGCGAGGTTGATCAGATGAACCCTGATCATTATCGACATCACTTTCACGAATGTAGTCACCTAAACTATCATTTTGTTCCTGAGTTGGCTGCGTCTCTTCAGTATCAACTGTGTAAGGTTCTACTTCATATTGTGTCGAACCACATGCCGTCGCTTGATTTGGAATAGAGTTGCGCGACAGAGGAATATACATCGCACCTGTACAATGCTGTGCAGATAAATTACCTGAATAACGGTCTAACCAATGCCACTGTACGCTGTCTGGTTGACGTAAATTAACTGGCTTTTGACGTAACTGCTTCATGACATTGGTCCAAACCGGAAGTGCTCCTGACGAACCAGTTAAGCCTGTAACTTTGTTGTTGTCTAAACCTAACCAAACCACACTTAAATAATTACCTGAATAACCTGCAAACCATGAGTCACGCGTATCATTGGTTGTCCCTGATTTACCTGCAAGTTTGAGTGAAGCTGGTAATGATGCATAAGCAGAACGGCCTGTCCCTGAACTCATGACTTGTTGTAAACCATAGTTCAAGATAAAGGCTGCATCAGGTGCAATAGTCGGTTGTACCGTTAAGCTATAACGATCTAATAAACGACCATTGGCATCGACCACTGAACGAATAGCTTTCACTGGATATTTGAAGCCACCGGTTGCAAAGTTGCCATACACACTCATCACTTCCATCGGTGACATATCGATAGCACCAAGGTAAATCGAAGGGTAGCTTGGAATATTAGAAGTCACACCAAACTTTTTCAGATGGTTAATAAAAGTCGACATACCGAACTCTTGACCTAAGCGTACCGCAGAGAGGTTATAAGAGTTTGATAGGGCATCGACCATTGGTACGACACCATGTGCACCACCACTATAGTTTTTCGGTGTCCAAGCTTTGCCATCACTTTGAATGCTGATAGGACTGTCTTCGATTTGACTCGCCCAGTTATAACGGTTTGATTCTATCGCACTGAGGTAAATCACAGGTTTTAGCAATGAACCGACTTGACGTTTAGCATCCATTGTACGGTTAAAGCCAGTAAAGTCCTGCGTTGAACCGACTGCTGAAACCAATTCACCATTTTCAGGATGAGACACCAGTACCGCGCCTTGTAATTCTTTCAAGCGTGCTGGATTGGCATTACTTAAACGTGCCACAGATTCTTTAAATGCAGTTTGTACACGAGTTTGAGCAATCGGGTCCATCGCGGTGAAAATACGCAGACCTTGATTGGTCAAATCGCTTTCTTGGTATTCGGTACGCAATTGACGACGCACGATATCCATATAGTCAGGGAAGCGAGAAGGGCCCAATGTTGGTTTAGTAATGACATTTAATGGACGCGCTGACTCAGTTTCATATTGTTCCTGAGTTAAATAGCCCATCACTACCATATTGTTTAACACAATATTACGGCGTTTAATCGCACCTTCAGGGTTTTTCCACGGATTAAATAGGGTCGGGCCTTGTACCAAACCGACTAAATAAGCCTGCTGAGCAATATTTAGTTCACGTAGGGGTAAACCAAAATAGAATTGTGAGGCTAAACCATAACCATTGATGGAATAGTTACCGTTTTGACCTAAGTTCACTTCGTTTAAATAAGCTTCAAGAATTTCATCTTTGTCATAGTGAAGTTCAATCAGCATGGCCATTAAGGCTTCGTTGGCCTTACGCTTAATGGTTCTCTCAGGCGATAAATAAAAATTTTTCACCAATTGCTGAGTGAGGGTCGAACCACCTTGACGTTTACCACCTGTGACATTACTCACAATGGCACGTGCTGTACCACGAATCGAAATACCATGATGCTGATAGAAATTACGGTCTTCGGTAGCAATTAAAGCTTGGATTAAAGGCTTAGGCACTTTATCAAGTTTAATCAGCACACGGTCTTCATTGTGCTGAGGATAAATACCACCAATTAACATCGGCTCTAAGCGGGCAATACCACTGCTTGAAGGCTTGGTTGCACTCACTTCAGTGATTTGATCTTCACCAAAGGTCACTTTAAGGACTTGTTCAGGGTCGACACTATCACCAAAGTCAAAACCACGCGTATGGATATAGGTTACATTGCCAGAAGTAACGTAACTCCCCGTTTTCGCATAGCTGTCTTGAGCGTTATAGCCCAAAAGTTTCAGTTCTTGGTTGAGGTCTGCTTGGCTTACAGGCGCATTGGTGTAAATTTCTAAAGGACGAGCAAATACCTTGGCTGGAATATCCCAACGTTGACCTTCGAATTTATCCCGTACAATATTATCTAGACGAATAAGATAAATGCTGAACACGAGAAATCCGCCGATAATCAACAGCGAAAAAATCAGTGCAATTATGCCTATGCCACGTTCAGACTTCATAAATAGTGATAAAACCCTGAGAAATTTTGCTAATCATGCGAAGCTTTTCAGTATTTTGCAATATTTAAACTGTTATATGTATGCAAAATATTGGAAGCTACTTCACTAAAGTCGAAACTTTAAAGTTTTTTTAAATCATTTCTGTTAGTGATATGATACCAATGAGGCGAAGCGGAGCAAAAGCGCAGGTGCAAATTTCACATAAATCATTTCGAAACATTGGGTTGATTGGTCGTCCAGACAAATCATCAGTGATCGAAACCCTATGTTTGATCCACGATCATATTTTGAGTTTGGGATTACATCCTGTATTTGATACGCAAACAGCGCAGCTGGTTCCCTACAATAATACTCAGACGGTCAGCCGTAATTTATTGGGTGAAGTTGTCGATTTGGTGATCGTTGTCGGCGGTGATGGTTCATTGCTTCATGCCGCACGTGCCTTGGTGAAATACAATACCCCTGTGATTGGGGTGAACCGTGGTCGTTTGGGCTTCCTGACCGATATCAAACCGACAGAAGTGATTTTCAAGTTAGATCAAGTGCTCAAAGGTGAGTTTCAGTTGGATCGACGTTTCTTGCTGGAAATGGAAATTCGCTCGAAAGGTGAGTCGATTTATGATGCCGTGGCTTTAAATGATATTGTGCTGCATTCAGGTAAATCGGTACATATGATCGACTTTGAACTGAATATCGATGGCCAATATGTGTACCGCCAACACAGTGACGGTTTAATTGTTTCCACGCCAACCGGCTCTACAGCTTATGCATTATCTGGCGGTGGGCCGATTGTCCACCCAAGTATGGATGCGATTGCCTTAGTGCCAATGCATCCACATACTTTGTCGTCACGGCCGATTGTCGTGGGCGGACAAAGTGAAATTAAAATTTTGATTCGTGAAAACCGTGTTTTACCAATGGTCAGTGCCGATGGTCAACACAGTGTATCATTGGGTGTAGGCGATAGTTTACATATCCGCAAACATCCATTTAAGCTCAACTTATTACATCCACCTGGTTATGACTTCTATATGGCATGTCGTACCAAGCTAGGCTGGAACCAAGATTTTGACTCATTAAAGCAGGATTAATTATGAATATTGAACAGATGCTTGCCGTACTCGATCCTGAAATTGTTGGTCGATTAAAAACGGCAATTGAAATTGGTAAATGGCCAAATGGCGTAGCGCTGACTCAAGAACAACGTCAAATTTGTATGCAAGCGGTGTATGCATGGGAAATTAAACATTTGCCAGAAGATGAGCGTAGCGGTTATATCGACCGTGGGACCAAAGAAGAAGATGAGCATTGCGACTCGCATGTGGAAGAACCTGAGTTCAAGCCGATTCGTTTCGTTTAATCCGTTTTCTTTCTGATTGAAAAAGCCAGCTTAATGCTGGCTTTTTTATTGGCTGATGCATGCCTAAATTTGTTGCTTCATATCTGCTTATTTAAGCGTGACGATTTGCCCACATGGTTTTGGCAGTTTGCATCGCTTCATCAAAACTTGCGACGGCACCCATGGTATACAGTGCAATTCCCATGGTTTCGATGACTGCGATTTCACCATATTCATGTACCTGTTGACCGTCCCAAACGGCTTTAAAGACGGCCAAATCGAGTTCTTCTTCGACGGGACTGCGGTTGTCCGTAAGTTTAGGCAATTCATGTTCATACATTTCACCATCCTTGATGCCACAAATTAAGGTTTTTGCATCGGGGTTACGTTCGAATTCACCACCTTCACCCTTAATGACAGCACTATTTTGATAACCCAATTGGAATGCCGCACGTTGGTGTGATCCACGATAGGCTGGGTGGAAAATCGCTTGCATGGTGGCTTTGGCATTAAACGGATTTATTAGGCGGGCAAGGGTGTGAATTGGGGAACGCAAACCCATCACATTGCGCAGTGAAATTAGATCACTGAGTATTGGCGAAATGACGTCGAGCGGAATATAAGCAAAATGACGTTGTATAAGCTGCTGTTCCACATCTGTATCATTTTGGCAAATAGGAAAACCCAAATACTCTAATACTTGTTCTGTATAAAGGCGGTTAATGGTATGACCTGAAGCGCCATGCATTACGACATTGTAGCCGTGTTTTGCCAGCGTTAATGCGGCCAATAAAAACCAAGGATAATGTTTGCGTTTACCTGCATAAGATGACCAATCTAAATCGACATCAAGCTTTTTAAACTTGAGCTGATCACGTGTGGCTTGGACAAAGCCTGTCAGTTCATCGACAGATTCTTCTTTTACACGCAATAACATCAAGAAAGCGCCCAATTGAACGTCTAAAACCTCATCTTTTAAGATCATGCTGAACGCTTGGTAGGCTTCATCATAAGTGAGAGAACGTGCGCCATTTTTACCTTTACCCACGATACGGACAAATTGCGCAAAAGGATGTTCAAAATCTTTGTAAATATTTCGTTTATTGTTCATGCAAATACTGGGCTTAAAATTAGGACTTAAGGATAGTTTACTTCTATAGTTGGTATTTTTCAGCCTGATAACAGGTTTAAAAAAGGATGTCTTTAGACTATCGTCTAATGATCTCGGTCTATTATTTAACCGAAATTAACATTTGTGGCAGAACAAGCCATTAAAAAACAGGTAAAATTTAACCTACTTTAGTATGTGTTTCATCTCCTGATCAATGCGCTGATTTTATATCAGGTCCTGATGTGATTATTTAATCACCATACATATTTCGTTTTTCTGTATTTGGCTAAGTCAAATACCTTTGGTGCTCTTTTGTCGAAGACAAAGGGGTTTTGGGCTGTTTATTTTTTGAAAATAGACAAAAACTGAATATTTCTTTGAAGCAGAAATATATCGTGAAGTAATGTCATGGCTAAAAAACCAATTTATAAGTCACTATATTTTCAAGTGATCGTTGCCATTATTGCGGGTGTATTGGTGGGGCATTTCTCACCAAGTGGCACACAAATTATCAATGGTACCGAGCAATACGTAAAAGGCTGGGGTGAATTGTTCTATCCACTAGGACAAGGTTTCATCAAGCTGATTAAAATGATTATTGCACCTGTGATCTTCTGTACCGTGGTGAGTGGTATTGCAGGTATGGAAAGCATGAAATCTGTGGGTAAAACAGGTGGTGTCGCTTTACTATACTTCGAAATTGTTTCGACCATCGCACTCATCATTGGTCTTGCAGTAATTAATATTGCAAAACCAGGTGTAGGCATGAACGTAGATCCAGCATCTTTAGATACTTCAGGTATTTCTAAATATGTTGAATCTGGTGCAGCACAATCTACCCAAGATTTCTTTATGAATATCATCCCAAACACCGTTGTTGGTGCGTTTGCTGAGGGTGAGATTCTTCAAGTTCTATTATTTGCCTTATTATTTGGTTTTGCATTGCATAAACTTGGTGATGCAGGTAAGCCTGTATTGAAGTTTATTGATCAAATTGCACATGTATTCTTTAACATTGTAAACATGATCATGAAGCTTGCGCCAATTGGTGCCTTCGGTGCGATGGCTTATACCATTGGTAAATATGGTATCGGTAGTTTGGCGCAATTGGGTCAGTTGATCATCTGCTTCTATATTACCTGTTTGCTGTTTATTTTTCTTGTGCTTGGCTCAATTGCACGTATTTGCGGTTTCAGTATCCTCAAAATGATTCGTATGATTCGCGAAGAACTCTTGATTGTACTGGGTACGTCATCTTCTGAATCTGTACTACCACGTATGTTGAAAAAACTCGAACTTGCTGGTGCAGAAAAATCTGTAGTGGGTCTGGTTATTCCAACAGGTTATTCATTTAACCTAGATGGTACGTCTATTTACCTGACTATGGCGGCGATCTTTATTGCACAAGCGACCAATACACCGCTTGATATTTCGCATCAGATCACGTTGTTGTTGGTCCTACTCATCTCATCTAAGGGTGCTGCGGGTGTGACGGGTTCAGGCTTTATTGTCATGGCTGCAACATTGTCTGCTGTGGGGCATATTCCTGTTGCTGGTTTGGCATTGATTCTTGGTATTGACCGTTTCATGTCAGAAGCACGTGCATTAACCAACCTTGTCGGTAACTCATTGGCAACGATTGTGGTTGCGAAATGGGTGGGTCAATTAGACAAAGAAAAACTGGATTTTGCTTTGGCAAATCCTGAAGAAATTGACCGTCAGATGCAAGAAGAAGGTAATGCACATCATGCCTAAGGCTGATGCTGTGATGTAAAAGATGTGAATTAAAAAGGAAGCTTCGGCTTCCTTTTTTTATGCAGGACTAAAGCTAAATTTGAACGCTTTAGTTTTTAGGCATGACGGCTGTTCTAAACTGCAATAGGATGGAGTTCAACAAAACAACAAACTCAACCAAGGAAGAAACACATGCTGGCTTATGATGCAGACTTAGAATTATTTCGAGATAACTTTCGCCGTTTTATGGCAGAGCATGTCGCACCACATTATGAGCAATGGGAACGTGAAGGCATTATGCCGCGTTCAGTATGGAATGCCTTGGGTGAAAATGGCTTTTTATGTGTCGATGTGCCTGAAGAATATGGCGGCTATGGCGTCCCAACGCATTATTCACTGATGCTAGTTGAAGAATCTGCGCGCGCAGGTTTTAGTGCATTATCGACAGGTATTTCATGCCATTCTGAAATTGCAGCACCGTATATTTTGCACATTGGTTCAGAAGAACAAAAACAATATTGGTTACCGAAAATGATCACAGGTGAAGTGGTCGGTGCTATTGGTATGACAGAGCCGGGAGCAGGTTCGGACTTGCAGTCTATGCGCAGTAGTGCAATTTTGCAGGGTGATTATTATCTTCTCAATGGTTCGAAAACCTTTATCTCAAATGGTCAACATGCAGACTTAGTAGTATTGGCGGCGAAAACCGATCCGCAAGCACGTGCCAAAGGTGTGTCACTACTTTTAGTCGATACACATTTGGATGGATTTAAGAAAGGTACCAACCTCGACAAAATTGGTCTGCATGCGCAAGACACTTCAGAGTTGTTTTATGACAACGTCAAAGTGCCAAAAGAGCAACTTTTGGGTCAAGCTGGACAAGGCTTTGCTTACTTGATGCAAGAGTTACCGCGTGAACGCACCGCAATTGCCTCGACTGCAATTGGTGCGATTCGTGGTTCCATTGATGTGGCAACGCAGTATGTTAAAGAGCGACAAGCCTTCGGACAGGCGATCGGACAGTTCCAAAATACTCGTTTTGTCTTGGCACAGGCTAAGATTGACGAATTGGCTACAGCGGCATTTTATAATCAAAATGTTGAGCTTTATATGCAAGGCAAACTTGATGTTGAAACTGCAGCAGCCCTCAAGACCTTCTCTACCGATATGCAAATGAAAGTGGCCCATAATCTACTTCAATTATTTGGTGGCTATGGTTATATGACCGAATATCCAATTTCACGCTTTTTTGTCGATGCACGTATTCAGCAAATCTACGGTGGCACCAATGAAATTATGAAAGAAATCGTGGCACGAAGTATTTTAGGTCGATAAACAATTTATCAGGCTGAAATTAAAATAGCGAAGTGAAGACTTCGCTATTTTTTTTAGGATGTATTTCTATAGAGACGATGTATTTCTATAGATTTGCTTATTTGAATTAGATTGTGCGGTTGAGTGTAAGTGAATATATTGAGACCTATGATAATGACGGTTGCCCCAAAACTTGCAGACAGACTTCAATAAATTCAGGGGTATCTAAAGTACTGCGAGACGATATATACAGGTTATTATCATTCACGACCGATTGATCCGACACCACCACACCTGCGTTTAGTAAAGCAGATTTCAGCGTTTCAGATTGGGCGAAATGGCGACCTTGTATGACACCAGCTTCTAATAACAACTGTGGACCATGGCAACTGCTCAAGATCGGCTTTTGGCTATCTGCAAAATTACGTACAAAATAGATAAAACGGTCATCTAAAGCGAGTTTCTCTGGGGAATAACCGCCGGGAATAAACAAGGCATCAAAATCATTCACAGAGGCGTCGTCGATACTTTGGTCAATGGTGATCTGGGAACGGCGTTTAATGCCGTGAACGATTTTTCCAACCTGATCTTCGATATTGATAATGCTGTGCCGAGCGGCTCGAAATGCCTCTACAGGCTCAAGATACTCAATATCTTCAAAATCGTAGGTCACTAACACTGCAATTTTCTTGTGCATACTTGTACCTATGGGTCTGTTATTTTTTTTCTGATATTTAGACTACAAAGCAATGATAAAAATTACCTGTGTCTTTTGTAATAAATGCGTCAATGACTGTAAACACTAGATGAAAGTGCCTATTAAGTCACTGAAAAAACGATCAATGACCAAGTGTTTATACAGATCATCTTTAAGTTTCAAATTATTTCTATGCCATGAAAGCCAAGTTTTGAATTTTTTATTTTGCTGCAGGTATTGAGAGCAAAATTTAAAAATGAAATGACCAATGAAACAAATTGATTGATGGGCTTATACAAGGAGATGGATCTATTCAAATTAGCTAGAAAGGAGAAGGGCTACTTATTGTGCTGCTCAAGATGAATGATCAATAAAGCCGTCAAAAGGTAAGATTTGCCTTAATTATGGCTTTACCTATCAGTTTGGCTGTTTTGGCTCTTAAGTTAAGCTGATGAAGCTTTAATCAACTGTATGTTTTTAAGGCTGAAACCATCAAAGTCGTATTGCGCAACATTTGAAAGCTAACTATTGTTATACTGTTTGCAAAATTTTTTTGAAGGGCGACATAGCAATGATCAACGATGATCAAAACACTCCGACTTCTCTGGACTTAGCTCAAATTCGTGAAGATATCGACTCTGTTGATATGCAGATTCAACAACTTATCAATCGTCGTGCGAAACTAGCTGAGGCAGTTGCAAAAGCAAAATTTGCTGCTGAAGAGAATCCACTGTTTTATCGTCCTGAACGTGAAGCACAAGTTTTACGTAAAGTTATGGATCGTAACGAAGGCCCATTGTCTGATGTGACAATGGCACGTTTATTCCGTGAGATCATGTCGGCTTGTTTAGCCCTTGAAGCACCGCAAAGTATTGCGTTCTTAGGTCCAGTTGGGACATATACACATTCGGCGGTGTTGAAACACTTTGGTCAAGACGCTGTTGTTCGCCCTCTTCCAACGATTGATGAAGTATTCCGCGAAGTAGAAGCAGGCAGTGCGCACTATGGTCTTGTGCCTGTAGAGAACTCATCTGAAGGTGTAGTGAACCACACCCTAGATTGCTTCAAATCTTCACATCTGAATGTTATTGGTGAAGTGGAGCTGCGTATTCATCACCAGTTCCTAGTGTCTGAAAACACACGTAAAGACAGCATTAAACAAATTTATGCTCATCAACAAACTTTGGCGCAATGCCGTGGTTGGTTAGATGCTCATTATCCAGGTGTAGAACGTGTTGCACTCAGTTCAAATGCAGAAGCTGCACGCCGTATTCGCAATGAATGGCACTCAGCAGCAATTGCTTCTGAAGTCGCTGCGAACATTTACAACCTTGAAATTTTGCATAGCAATATTGAAGACAATCCTGAAAATACTACTCGTTTCTTGGTGATTGGTCGTGAGAAAGTACCGCAATCGGGCAATGATAAAACTTCATTGTTGATTTCTGCGCATGACCGTGCGGGGGCCTTACTTGAAATTCTTGCACCGTTTGCCAAGCATAATATTAGCTTAACAAGTATCGAAACACGTCCTGCATTACCAGAAAAATGGGCTTATGTATTCTTTGTGGACTTGGAAGGTCATGTTGAGCAAGAAAACGTGAAAGCGGCAATTGAAGAAATTCGTCCGTTAGTAAAAGAAATTCGTGTATTGGGTTCATATCCGATTGCTGTTCTTTAAGATCACAACTGTGATCAATTCCATCAGGAGTTGATCACCTTCATCATTTGAAAAAACTGGAAGTGTAAAATGACGTTTGTCCCAGCCAATGAAGGCATTGCAAAGCTAAAGCCTTACCAACCAGGTAAACCAATTAGTGAACTTGAGCGTGAGTTGGGTATTACAGATATCGTAAAACTCGCATCAAATGAAAACCCATTGGGTTGTTCTGACAAAGTGAAAGAAGCGGTTGCTGCTGAACTTGCAGAAATTGGTCGATATCCTGATGGTGGCGGTTTTATTTTGAAAGACCAAGTTGAAAAACAATTTGGTATTGCACATGACCGCATTACGTTGGGTAATGGTTCAAACGATCTTCTAGAAATTTTCGCTCGTGCTTTTGTTTCAGAGCAAGACTCTGTGGTGTATAGCCAACACGCATTTGCTGTGTATGGTCTGGTGACACAAGCCATTAATGCTGAAGCGATTGAAGTGCCTGCAAAAGGTTTTTCACATGACCTAGATGCAATGGCTGCGGCAATTAAAGACAATACTAAATTGATTTTTATTGCGAACCCAAATAATCCAACAGGTACATGGTTTGAAGAAGCTGAATTTGAAGCGTTCATGCAAAAAGTACCTGCAAATGTGATTGTGGTTTTAGATGAAGCTTATGTGGAATATTTCCCAGAAAACTTCAACAGCTTGAAATTCTTAGATCAATACGCAAACTTAATTGTGAGCCGTACCATGTCAAAATGCTATGGCTTGGCTGCACTACGTGTAGGTTTTGCTTTGGCTTCAGCTGAAGTGACGGATTTCCTTAATCGTATTCGTCAACCCTTTAACGTAAACCATCTTGCAATGGTGGCTGCTGTTGCTGCACTCAAAGATGAAGCGTTTATTGAAAAATCACGTGTAGTCAATAAAGCAGGTATGGCGCAACTTGAGTCAGGATTTGATGCTCTAGGTTTAGCATATGTGCCTTCACGTGCGAACTTCATTTTAGTTAATGTAAAAGCAGATCCTGCACAGACCTTTAATGCTTTATTAAAAGAAGGTGTGATTGTTCGTCCAGTTGGTATCCCTGAGCATTTACGTGTATCAATTGGGACTGAAGCTGAAAATGCTAAATTCTTGGCGGCATTAGCTAAAGTTTTGGGCTTAGAGGCTAAAGCTTAAGTCATGTCTGTGCCACTATTTGAAAAAGTTGCTTTTATTGGGCTTGGTCTGATTGGCTCAAGCCTAGCTCGCGTCATGATTGCTGAAGGTTTGGCTAAGGAAATTGTGGCGTCTACGCGTTCACAAAAAACTTTAGAAGATGCAAAAGCTTTAGGGCTTATTCAGCAGGGTTATAGCGATCCTGCTGAAGCGGTCAAAGGTGCAGATCTTGTTGTTTTGGCTTTACCTGTTCGTGCGACACAAAAAGTCCTTGAAGCGATCAAACCTTATCTATCCGAACAGACGATTATTACCGATGTTGGAAGTACCAAAGGCAATGTTGTTGATGCAGCTAAAGCGGTTTATGGTGAGCAATTACCTGCTGGTTTTGTACCGGGGCATCCGATTGCGGGGGCTGAACTAACAGGTGTGCATGCCGGTAAGGTAGATTTATTTGCTAATCACAAAGTGATTTTGACACCATTACCTAGCAGTGCAGATTGGGCTGTAGAGAAACTGATTCAATTGTGGCAAGCTGCCAAAGCGGAAGTGATTTGCATGGATGTGGAAAAACACGATGAAGTGTTGGCCCATACCAGTCATCTTCCGCATTTGATGGCATTTAACTTGGTTGAGCAACTTGCGAACCGAGAAGACAATTTAGATATTTTCCGTTATGCCGCTGGCGGTTTTCGTGATTTCTCACGCATTGCTGCAAGCGACCCACATATGTGGCATGACATCTTTTTTGCCAATAAAAAGGCAATTTTAAATGCGGTAGATGGCTTTGAAAAACAATTGGCTATTCTTCGCAAACTGATTGAAGATGAAAATTCACAAGCGTTGATGGGACTGTTGGGGCATGCACAAGCGGCACGTCAACATTTCAATCACATGCTCGCAAAGAAACCACTGATGGAGAAAAATAAAGTGACGACACAGCAATTCAAAATTTTACCGGGTCCAAAGCAATTCCAAGGTAAATTTACTGTGCCAGGTGATAAATCTGTGTCACATCGCTCTATCATGTTTGGTGCTATTGCAGAAGGCACAACGCATGTCACTGGTTTCCTTGAAGGTGAAGATGCCTTGGCAACCCTCCAAGCATTCCGCGATATGGGGGTGAGTATTGAAGGCCCTAAAAACGGCGAAGTCACCATTCATGGTGTAGGCATGCATGGTTTAAAAGCACCTGCTGGCGCTTTGTATATGGGTAACTCAGGCACTTCCATGCGCTTGCTTTCAGGCATGTTGTCGGCACAGAAGTTTGATTCGGTGATGACGGGTGATGCGTCATTATCAAAACGTCCAATGGAACGTATTGCAAAACCATTACGTGAAATGGGTGCGCAAATTCAAACCACAGGTGAGCGTGGTACGCCGCCCGTATCTATTTCTGGAGGTCAAAACCTTAAAGGTATTCACTACGACTTACCAATGGCATCTGCACAAGTAAAATCTGGTATTTTGTTGGCAGGTCTTTGGGCGGAAGGTGAAACTGTTGTCACTGAGCCAGAACCGACACGTGACCATTCTGAACGTATGCTTCGCGCATTTGGTTATGACGTGAAAACAGAAGGCAACCGCATTTCACTTCAAGGTGGCGGCAAGTTAGTCGGTACGGACATTCAAGTACCCTCTGACATTTCATCTGCAGCATTCTTTATGGTGGGTGCAGCGATTACTGAAGGTTCAGATGTCACACTTGAAGCGGTCGGCATTAATCCAACACGTACAGGTGTAATCGAAATTTTAAAACAGATGGGTGCTGACCTGACTGTTGAAAATGAACGTATCGCTGGCGGTGAGCCGATTGCAGATATTCGTATTCGTGGTTCACGTACACTCAAAGGCATTCATATGCCAGAAGATCAAGTGCCATTGGCGATTGATGAATTCCCAGCGTTATTTATTGCTGCTGCATGTGCAGAGGGTCAAACCATTTTGACTGGTGCAGCTGAACTTCGAGTGAAAGAGTCGGATCGTATTCAAGTGATGGCAGATGGCCTAAAAATTATGGGTATCGATTGTACGCCAACCGAGGACGGCATTATCATTGAAGGTCAAGGCAAAGCGGGTGAGTGGGGTGCAATCTTCACAGGTGGTGAAATCGAATCACATCATGACCACCGTATTGCAATGAGCTTCTCAATGGCAGGTTTACGTACTTCGGGTGAAATTAATATCGTGGGTACAGAAACTGTTGCAACAAGTTTCCCAACATTTACAGAGCTAGCGACTCAAGCCGGTTTAACGATTGCGGTAAGTGAATAAATAATTCACTAAATTTGTATATTTATTCAACAACAGCCAAGCAAATGCTTGGCTGTTTGGTTTTAATTGCTTATGCTAAAACTATACAACAAGAATGTCTTTGGATAGATACATGAGAAAACTACAATTCACCGCCCATAGCGATTCAAATCGAGTTGAAAGCAGTACTGATACTCAAACTCAAGTGGCTGAGTTTTTAGCAAGTAAGCTTGAGAAATATGGCTTTCAAACATTATCGCAAAGTGGTGATCAGATTGCAGTCAGTGTCGATCAGCATGAATTGCCACTTTCAGTGACATGTCAGGGGCAGGATGAATCCGGTCGTCTAGTCTGTGAAATTACCTCTTATCCAGATGAAGACCAAGATTGGTTAGATCGTATTACCGAGCAAAGTCTATTGAACCAATTGGCTCAAGCGGTTGAAAACAGTTTAAAAGAAGAAGAGTCATATAGTGAGTTTCAATGGAAACAAATGACAAAGTAATCTGAAAAATTGAATTAAAAATCATCCATAAAAAAGCAGCATAGCGCTGCTTTTTTGTTTTTTAACGGAATGTATTTACAACGTTATAGACATTCAATATTGATAGGATTAATAGTTCGATTGCTCTTTTTCACATAGTCACACATTTTTTCTGACTCTTGTTCATTGAGTCCCCAAAACACGATCACACCACGTTGATCAGTCAATTTACTATCGCTTAAATAAATATAATGGGTGTCATGATATTTTTTATCGAGCATATCTTTATATTTTTGATCGGTAAAAGATGAACAAGACGAAATTTCAGCTTCTTTACACACCGAGTCACTCGAACAGCGTTGCTTAAAGGTTGAAATCATATTCATGGTGTCAGTGCTGTTGAGTTGGGCTTCACACACTTGGCTGTTGGGAAAGTCGTAGACCATTTTTAAGCTAAAATCACGACCATCGACATTCATCTTGTATGACGCAGTCAAATAGGCTTTGGGACCATCGTTCGCAGCAACCGTAGACGCTGGCAAATTTGTCGTTGTGGATGGGGTTGAATTAAAATAATAGACCAAAGCTGCAATGCTTAGACTTAAAATCACAGCAACAATAAATTTCATTTTTCCCTCTAAATTTTATCTTAATTTTTCTGGGTATTATTTCTGTAGTTGATTATTTAAACAAGTAAATAATTGGTTTTTAGATAAAAAATTGAGGCGTAATCAAAATTAAACGAGCATAGGCTTAAGTCATTACATGTTGAACGAATTGTGATTACTAATGCAAAAAATGGATAACTCGACAAGCGAGTAGTTCAGTTTATCTGAAATATTGGGGGAATAGAGCGTTCGCTAGGCAAAAAAAATGAGCCAGTTAAGCTGACTCATTTTTTTGTATTTTTTATACTAAAAAGCGTGAAATCGCGATACGAAGCTGTTTTAGATAACCTGTAAAGAAGTGGTTTGCACCTGGCAAAACCGTGATTAAATGGCGCTGTGGTTTGGCCCACTGAATCAAGTCAGATAACAGTGTGACATTATCTTCTTCACCATGAATAAATAAAATATCACCCTTAATATGCGGAGTCACATAGTGACGCACACCTGCAACTGTTGTGGTTGGTAGGCCACATAAAATAGTTTGTACAGGCTGCAATTCTACTGGCAATAGGGCATAGCATTTAGTCATGACATTTGCACCAAAACTAAAACCGCCTGCATAAAATGGCAGGTTCGGATGTTGGTTGCGAGCAAATTCAATGACTTGCATAGTGTCTTTGGTTTCACCATTGCCTTCGTCATGTATTCCTGCACTTTGGCCAGAACCACGGAAACTTGGGCGGTAAACAACATAGCCACGTTCTAAGAACATTTGCGCTAAAAGCACAGGGACTTTGTGCTGTGGTGTACCACCTTGCAATGGGTGAGGGTGTGTAACTACCGCGAATCCTTTCACTTCACCCTGTGGATAATCAACAAAAATTTCAAGTTGACCCATCGGCCCTTGAATGAACATTTGTTCTGACATAATGACTAAAATGTGAAAGCGGGAGAGTCTATAGTTTACAGATTAATATTATCTAAAACACAGATTGGATTTAAAAATACTCTACTGTTATAGTTTGTTTAATTAAAAATTAATCAGGATGTTTATGCTCGCTTTAATTTCTCCAGCAAAAACTTTAGATTACGAAACCGCTTTACCGACTGAAAAATTCACTCAACCACGGCTATTAGATCATTCTGAAGAATTGATCTCAGTCGCACGTAAATTGTCGGCAAGTGAAATTTCAAGCTTGATGAGTGTCAGTGAGAAAATTGCGACTTTAAATGTTGAGCGCTTCCGAGATTGGCAGCCTGATTTTGATTTTGCCAATGCACGTCAAGCAATTTTTGCCTTTAAAGGTGACGTGTATACCGGTTTAGATGCTTATCAACTTGCAAATACTGACCTTCAATACGCACAAACCCATTTGCGTATGCTCTCGGGTCTCTACGGTTTATTGCGTCCACTGGATTTAATGATGCCATATCGTTTAGAGATGGGGACCAAGTTGCAAAACCCACGTGGACATAACTTGTACGAGTTTTGGGATAATACAATCACCAATCTCATCAATGACGATTTGGAAAAAGCCGGCTCTGAACTTTTGGTCAACATCGCTTCAGATGAATACTATAAGTCGGTCAAAGAATCAAAAATTAAAGCCGAAATCATCAAACCTGTTTTTCTGGATCAAAAGAACGGCAAATATAAAGTCATCAGCTTCTATGCCAAAAAAGCACGTGGCCTAATGGCGCGTTATTTGTTGGAAAATAAAATTGAACGTATTGAAGATATCAAGTCGTTCAATACCGATGGTTATTATTTCGATGCAGAGAGTAGCTTAAAGGGCGAATTGGTCTTTAAGCGAGACGAACAACAAGCCGCTTAATTTCGAAATTGAAAAACTTAGACCGAAAAGAATATGAATAGCCGCTGCTTAGAACTCAGCGGCTTTTTTTATCTTCTTCATTCGAGATGTAATGGTGGGTCTGTGAAATTGATCGTGCTTTAAATTTCGCAGGTGAAATGATCTATGATTTGAGGCTTTTTGCGGAAAAGGCTTCGAAAAAACATTCAGTTATTATCTTGTCTATCAGTCTAAAATATATTACAAAGTTAACATTGATCGAACAAATAGCTTATTAAATGACTTAATAAGATATAAAATTGTGAAATACATCACTTTTTTGTTTAAGTTTTTTGTTATTATAGCTAAATATTTAAACATGAATAAAATTTTGTTATGAAAAAAATACTGATACCAATTTTTATACTCAGCATTGTGTTTTTAGGGTTTAGTGTTTATAAGAATGCAGAGTTAAAGCGACAGCAAGAAATTAATCAGGTGTTCAATGATGATTTGAGCGCATCACCTTATATGCGCTAAAAAAAATCAATCTTGCTGCTTTTGCATTGAGCTCAAGCATGGTCTTGAAGTGTTCGTTTAAATATTGATATTTTATTTTTATATATAATAATTTGAAACTTTATAAAGAAAACAATGTCTTAAATTTACTAAATTGAAAAGCGATGAAAATGTGGAAACATTAAAAAATCAATGTGTTATAATTTGCCGAAATTAATTTGATCAGTATTTATTGATATTAAATACGAATTAAATGACATAAATAGAGGAGCTGCATAGGTTTATGCAGCTTTTTTGTTTGCAAATTTCAACATTTGTACCGTGTTGTATGTTGTTGAAAATAGGATTTTTTAAAGCCTACAATCTGCCGAATTGGCATATTCGTTGCTTAGGCATACACAAAATTAATGATGAATACATGACATGATTAATTTTGTGGAATGCTTATATGCATAAAGTTTACTTCATAGGGGCTAGGTCATGACGACTCCTAATCCATCTTCCGAGAACATGCTTGAACGTCTGTTTAAACTGAGCGAAAACAAAACCAGTTTCAAAACAGAAGTCATTGCAGGTGTAACTACTTTCTTGACAATGTGTTACATCATTATTGTCAATCCAATGATTTTGTCCGAAACGGGTATGGATCATGGCGCTGTTTTTGTCGCAACCTGTCTAGCAGCAGCCATTGGCTGTTTGGTGATGGGGCTTGTTGCTAACTATCCAATTGCCTTAGCACCCGGTATGGGCTTAAACGCTTACTTTACCTATTCTGTATGTTTGGGTATGGGCGTGGAATGGCAAACTGCTTTAGCAGCTGTTTTTGTCTCTGGCCTTGTTTTTATCGCTATCAGCATGTTCAAAATCCGTGAAGCGATTGTCAATGCGATTCCAATGTCGCTTAAACTGGCGATCGGCGGCGGTATTGGTTTATTCCTTGCACTGGTTTCTTTGAAAAATGCCGGCATTATTGTTGATAACCCTGCAACATTGGTTAGTCTGGGTGATTTAAAACAGCCGTCTGTCTTGTTGGCTTTACTTGGCTTCTTGATGGTTGTGGTTATGCATCACTTCAAAGTACGTGGTGCAATCATCATCAGTATTTTGGTGATTACTGCAATTTCAACCCTACTGGGCTTCAACGAATTTAAAGGTGTTGTAGGTGCTATTCCTTCAATCGCTCCAACATTCATGCAAATGAACTTCGAAGGTCTATTCACAGCAAGTTTGATTGGCGTAATCTTTGTATTCTTCTTGGTTGATTTATTTGACTCTACAGGTACATTGGTCGGTGTATCACACCGTGCAGGCTTATTAAAAGACGGTAAATTACCACGTTTGAAGAAAGCATTATTTGCTGACTCATCTGCAATTGTTGCGGGTGCGGCATTGGGTACGTCTTCGACTACGCCTTATATTGAATCATCAGCAGGTGTTGCTGCCGGTGGTCGTACAGGGTTAACTGCAGTTGTAGTTGCTGTATTGTTTATTTTGGCATTGTTCTTAGCACCACTTGCTCAGTCTGTACCAGGTTTTGCAACTGCGCCAGCATTATTGTTTGTTGGTGTGTTGATGATTCAAGGTATCGTTCATATTGAGTGGGATGATATTACGGAAGCAGTCCCAGCATTCTTAACAATTGTATTTATGCCGTTTACGTATTCAATTGCAGACGGTATTGCAATGGGCTTCATTAGCTATGCATTGGTTAAATTGCTGACAGGTAAAGCGAAAACTGTACCGTATATGGTTTGGATTATTGCTGTACTTTGGGCATTGAAATTTGCTGCATTTGGCGGTTAATACTGTCAAATAGCGAAAGGGTGTAAACTCAGTTTGCACCCTTTTTTATTTTTATGAGGATAAGAGATGGATCAACTTGAGCTGATTCGCGCTTTGCCAAAAGCAGAGCTACATGTGCATATTGAAGGGACATTTGAGCCTGAACTCATGTTTGCAATTGCCCAACGCAACAATATTGCAATCCCTTATCAATCAGTCGAAGAATTAAAAGAAGCGTATAACTTTCATAATTTACAGTCTTTTTTAGACATTTATTATGCAGGTACAAATGTACTGATTCATGAGCAAGATTTTTATGATTTAGCATGGGCATACTTTGAAAAATGTGCAGAAGATCATGTGGTTCATACTGAAATGTTCTTCGACCCACAAACTCATACAGATCGTGGCGTTGCTTTTGAAACGGTTTTGAATGGCTTACAACGCGCTTGTGATGATGCCAAAGTAAAACTGGGCATTAGCTCACATCTGATTATGTGTTTCTTACGTCATTTATCTGAAGACGCAGCATTTGCAACATTAGAACAAGCTTTACCATATAAAGATCAAATTATTGGTGTTGGTTTAGATTCGAGTGAAGTGGGTCATCCACCATCAAAATTCGAACGTGTTTTTGCCAAAGCACGTGAAGCAGGTTTTCTTATCGTTGCGCATGCAGGGGAAGAAGGTCCAGCAGAATACGTATGGGAAGCCTTGGATCTACTGAAAGTAAATCGTGTTGACCATGGTGTACGTTCAGAAGAAGATCCAGCCTTAATGCAGCGTTTAATTGCAGAGAAAATGCCATTAACCGTTTGCCCGCTGAGTAATTTAAAACTTTGTGTTGTGAATGATATGGCTGATCATAATATTCGCCGACTATTGCAACAAGGTGTGCATGTGACCGTCAATTCAGATGATCCATCTTATTTTGGTGGCTATATGAATGATAACTTTGTTGCGATCACCAAAGCGCTTGATTTAAGCAATGCAGAGTTAAAGCAACTGGCAATTAACTCTTTTGAAGCATCATTTATTTCAGATGCGGAAAAACAAACTTGGATTAAAAAGATTGAAGCGTTGAATTAATAATCAGTGTATAATCTCAGGCAGTGAATATTCACTGCCTTTTTTATGTTTAAATCATGCTTTTCTGTCATTCAAATCGCTCTATATTTGCCTCATCGATTACATTTTTAGCCGTAGTATTGATTTCATCGGCTGCTATTGCAGATAAATCAAGTTTAAGTCAGCGTATGCTAAAGCCCGTGATTGAATATCAATGCTCGCAAGAGTTAAATAGTTCTAAAATTTGGAAAGGTGCTGCGTTGTTTATGAGTGCTCAACAGAAAAAAGACAATCAAGCTGCGATTTGTCAGTGCGTGAGTGAGCATGCTATGGATGATATTGGTGCGAAAGATCTGATGACTGCTGCAGTGAATGAAACTGAAAAGAATAAACTGATTTCTAAAGCGGTTTTGAATAGTATGCGTGGCTGTGCTCAGCAAGTGCTGAATTAAAAGATGATGCTCACAATAAAAGCCACATAATGTGGCTTTTATTTTGTCTTTGTTAGGGTTTTGGTTGTCGTGTCATGCTTTTGAGCACATGGTCTTTATCAATAAAATGATGTTTCAGTGCTGCCAAAATATGAACCACTAAGAGCAAGCCTGCTGCCCAAGAAATCCAAATATGTAATGGTTTCACGATGGCAAGTAATTCAGGATTATCTTGGACCAAGCGTGGTATTTCAAACAAATACAAGACAGGGGCAGGGTGACCTGCACTCCAGCTAAATAAGCAACCTGTAATCGGTAAAGCCAGTAGTACAAAATACAGTGCTAAATGACCCAAATGTGCCAAGGTTTTCATGCCGGATGACATACTGTCAGGTAATTCAGGTGTGGGGTGGGTATAGCGCCAAAAGATTCGTATCACCGCCAGAAAAATAATCGTAGTCGCAATATTTTTATGGAGGGTAATGACTTGCCCTTTAAAGCTACCATCGACGTCATAACTCATAAAATTGCCACTATAAAAGCCAATTAACCATGCCACGATGAATATGATCGCCATCAGCCAATGTAAGACCTGAGCTGTTCGAGTGTAGTATTGTGTGTTATTGCTCATGTTGATTATTTAAGCGTTCAATCTTATGCAGATTCTAATACAGACCACAAAAATATGCGTCGTTTAAAATCGGGACACTGTGTTGTGAATATGCAACACAGGCTTTGATGATTAACTACACAATTACCGAATTTATTTTAAATAGTCATATCGGATGGTGTGTGATTTGGGGCACAATATGCGCGTTAATTAACAGAACAAAGGAAATATTCGTGAAAAAATTAGTTGCTGTTCTAGCGCCATTAGCGCTTGTTCTTTCTGCATGTGCTGCGACTGGTACAACAGGTACAAGTTCTACAGGTACAACTTCAGCAAACAGCTTGGCAATGATGGCGGTTAAAGTGGGTGTTCAAGCGAAATGCGTGACTGAGCTAAATAACAACAGCTACTGGAAAACAGGTTCAAAATTATTAACAGAAACTCAAAAATCTGAACTACAAACTGAAGTGTGTTCATGTGTAGGCGAGAAAGCGACAACTAGCGTGACTGCAACGGATTTGGTTGTAGCAGCAATGGATAAAACTTCACAAGCAAATCTTGCGGCTAAAATCGTGACAAATACTTTAAATGCTTGCGTGATTGAAACATTTAAAAACTAAGATTTAGAACATTTTATACGACCCTGACAATGGTTTTGCTGAGTATCAGTAAATCCAAATTAAGGGTCGTATTTTATTTTGAGTGAGAGATATATGAAAATTGCTGGTGCAGATGAAGCGGGTCGCGGTCCATTGGTGGGTTCGGTTGTTGCGGCAGCTGTCATTTTAGATCCAAATAACCCGATTGAAGGTTTAAACGATTCTAAAAAACTCACTGAAAAAAAACGTGAAAAGTTATTTATTGAGATTCAAGAAAAAGCCTTGGCTTGGGCGATTGCTGAAAGTTCTGCACAAGAAATTGATGAGATCAATATTTTGCAAGCATCATTACTTGCAATGCGTCGTGCAGTGGAAAAACTCAATGTACAGCCAGAACACGTGTTGGTCGATGGTAATAAAGTCCCAACCGGTTTAGCAATGAGCTGTGATGCAATCGTGGGCGGTGATGCGATTCATCCAGAGATTTCGGCTGCGAGTATTTTGGCAAAAGTGACTCGAGACCACGAAATGGTTGAACTGGATGCAAAATATCCACAGTATGGTTTTGCGAAACACAAGGGCTATCCAACCAAAGCGCACTTCGAAGCGATTGCACAGTATGGGGTGATTGATGAACATCGCCGCAGTTTTGGCCCCGTACGTAAAGTTCTAGAAGGGCAGTAATTAAGCTCAGTTGAACTTATATAGTAAACGCATGTTCTAGATAAATTTAAAGCGGCCTAATGAGCCGCTTTATCATTTAACAACTTAAATCTTAGCGATTATAGTTGTTTTGTGAATAATCAGTTTCTTCAAAAGATGGCTGATATTCTTGATCAATGTTTTGGAGATGTTCGTGCATTGCGCGTTCATGTTGAATTCGTTGGTAAATTTCTTCACGATGAACAGATACTTCTTTTGGAGCATTCACGCCAATACGAACCTGATTACCTTTAACACCAAGTACAGTCACGCTAACTTGGTCTCCAATCATTAATGTTTCTCCGACACGACGAGTCAGAATCAGCATGTTTCTCTCCTTGCAAAATGCAAAACCTGCAAATGATCTGTTATGTAAAATTCATAACTTGTAAAAGCAAAAAAATTTAGCAGTGCATCTGAAACAATCATTGTGACAGTCGCAAACTGAGTAAATTTTAAAATCCTCAGGTTTAATATAACAGAGCCACTATAAAAAAAACTATAGTGGCTCTGAATTTTTACGATGTTTTTCAAAATCTGTCTAACAATGACAAATTTTGACACACAGCAAGGTTAATTAAGCACGCGCGCTTGATTCACCTGTTTCACGATCTAGACCGAATGCAGTGTGTAGAGCACGTACAGCAAGCTCTAAGTATTTCTCATCGATAATCACTGAAATTTTGATTTCAGAAGTCGAGATCATCAAAATGTTAATGCCTTCTTTTGCAAGAGCAGTAAACATTTTGCTTGCTACACCAGCGTGTGAACGCATACCAACACCAACAATCGATACTTTAACGATGTCTGCGCGAGTTGCAACTTCACGTGCACCAATTTCTTGTGCAGTCGCTTCAAGAATAGCTTTCGCTTTTGGTAATTCACCACGGTTAACTGTAAAAGTGAAATCAGTTGTACCGTCTTCTTCCACGTTTTGGATAATCATATCCACTTCAACATTGGCATCACCAATTGGTGAAAGGATGTTTGAAGCGATACCTGGTTTATCCGGTACACCAAGAATAGTTAATTTAGCTTCATCACGGTTGAACGCGATACCTGAGATGATTGGTTGTTCCATGTTGTCTTCCGCTTCAGTGGTGATTAGTGTCCCGACGTTTTGTTTAAAGTTTTCGTCGAATGCGCCATCATCGTCATTATCAAAACTTGATAATACGCGTAAAGGCACTTGGTATTTACCGGCAAATTCTACAGAGCGAATTTGAAGGACTTTAGAACCAAGTGATGCCATTTCAAGCATTTCTTCAAAAGAAATACGATCAACTTTTTTCGCTTTTGGAGCGACACGAGGGTCAGTGGTGTAAACACCATCAACGTCTGTGTAAATCTGACATTCATCAGCTTTAAGTGCAGCTGCCAATGCAACACCTGAAGTGTCAGAACCACCACGACCTAGAGTCGTAGTGTTACCTTCGGCATCAAAGCCTTGGAAACCTGCCACTACAATGACACGTCCAGCGTCAAGGTTTGAAGTCAATACATCTGTATCAATCGCTTCAATACGCGCCTTGGTAAATGCGCTGTCGGTTTTAATACCAACTTGACGACCTGTAAGTGATTTAGCTTCAACACCAATAGAGTTAAGTGCCATTGCTAACATAGAAATCGTTACCTGTTCACCCGTAGACACCATTTGGTCTAATTCGCGTGGATCAGGTGTTTCGGTAATGGCTTTCGCTAAAGCAAGTAGACGATTGGTTTCGCCACTCATTGCAGATACAACAACCACAACTTTGTGACCGTGATCATGCCAACGCTTTACACGACGAGCAACATTTAAAATGCGCTCTGGAGTACCCATTGAGGTACCGCCATATTTTTGAACGATTAATGCCATAACTATCCTTACCAAGTAAATAAGTCTAAAGACTTAAAGCACTTACACATATTTTAAGACCGCACTTCGGCGCGATTTTAATATACCACGTAGCTTATGAACTCCAAGGTAGGAGGAGTTCAAATAGATACTTTGTGTCTGCAGGGGATTCACATGAACCCAGCCTTTTAGACTCCATTTTCATCATTTAGCCAGAGGTTGAATATTGGTTTCAACATGATGATTGAGTTTGCGCTTTCACGCATCAACAGTGTTTAAGCAGGATCCAGCATTAAAAAACACACTGCTTAAACCTGTTGATTTGCTCAAAGGAGGTGAGTCACTTTGAGCTATAGGACTTTTGGTCTTATTTTGCAGCTAACCATGCAACGAGGTCAGTCATTACCGCTTCAAGTTTGTCGCTATAAGGCGCACCACCTTGAGCCATATCAGGTTTACCACCACCTTTACCGCCAAGTTCTTGACCAAGGTGTTTGATGATGTCACCTGCTTTTACAGCAGCAGTGTATTCTTTAGCAACCGAAGCAATGAGGCTCACTTTGTCGGCATCAACCGCTGCGATCACGATCACAGCATTGTCTAACTTAGATTTCACACCGTCGTGCAAGTTGCGAAGTGATTTCGCATCTACACCTTGAACCGTGGTGATTAATGTTTTACGGCCAGCAATCTCTTGAACTTGACTCAATAACTCAGCGGCTTGGAAGCTTGCCAATTTTTGGTTCAATTGTTCAATTTGTTTTTGCAAGCTAGATGCAGTGTGAGAAAGCGCTTCTACTTTTTCTAAAGTTTGGTCTTTTTGAGCTTTTAGCAAATCGTTGATTGCATGAATATCACGATCCGCTTTTTGTGCTACTTCAACTGCTTTTGTGCCTGTAACAGCTTCTATACGGCGTACGCCTGCAGCAACACCGCCTTCAGAAGTGATTTTAAATAGGCCGATGTCACCTGTGCGTTTTACGTGAATACCGCCACAAAGTTCGATAGAGAAGTTTTTCTCATCTTTGGTTGTACCCATAGACAATACACGTACTTCGTCACCGTATTTCTCACCGAACAACATCATCGCGCCTTTTTCTTTAGCCGCATCGATGTCTAAAAGTTCAGTTGAAACAGCAGTATTGGCAATCACTTCAGCATTGACAATGCGTTCAATTTCTTGAAGCTGTTCAAATGAAACAGGTTGATCATTGGCAAAGTCAAAACGTAAAAGTTCGCTGGCAACCAATGAGCCTTTTTGCTGTACGTGCGTACCCAAAACTTGGCGCAGCGCTGCATGCAACAGGTGAGTCGCAGAGTGGTTGCGCGATGTTGCTGCACGGATATCTGCTTTAACAATCGCTTCAACCGCTTGAGCCGCTTTTAAGTTACCCATGGTCACGATGCCTTGGTGTACAAATGCGCCGCCTGATTTTTTGGTGTCTTGAACTTCAAAAATACCAGTTTCGTTTTTGAAGATACCTGTATCGCCAACTTGACCGCCACTTTCTGCATAGAACGGAGTTTGGTTTAGAACGATTAGTGCTTCGTCACCTTCAAAAACTTCATCAACTTGTTCGCCGTCTTTGTAGATTGCAACAATTTGACCTTGGCCTTGAGTTGCGTCATAGCCGTCAAATTGAGTCTCGCCTTCAACTTTGACAATTGAGTTGTAGTCGACAGCAAATTTACCAGCATCACGCGCACGTTGACGTTGAGCCGCCATTTCGACTTCGAAACCAGCTTCATCAATCGTTAAATCACGTTCACGTGCAATGTCTGCTGTTAAGTCAGTCGGGAAGCCGTAAGTATCGTAAAGTTTAAATACAGTTTCGCCTGGAATCACTGAACCTTTAAGTTGAGCCAATTCGCCTTCAAGCAATTTCAAACCTTGCTCTAAAGTTTTTGCGAATTGTTCTTCTTCTTTCAAAAGCTGTGCTTCGATACGTGCTTGCTGTGCAGCAAGCTCAGGATAAGCAGCGCCCATCACGTCGATCAGCGGCTGCAACATTTTATGGAAGAATGAACCTGTTGCACCCAATTTGTTACCATGACGTACTGCACGACGGATAATACGGCGAAGTACATAGCCACGGCCTTCGTTAGACGGGTTAACACCGTCTGCAATCAAGAAGCAGCAAGAACGTGCATGGTCAGCCACAACTTTAAGTGAAGCAGGGTATTCAACTGGTTTGTTTTCTGCTTGTGCTTTTGCTTCAAGTTCAGTGGTATCTAAACCAATGATTTCAGCAGCAGCTTTAAGTAGGTTTTGGAATAGGTCAATTTCGTAGTTTGAGTTTACATGCTGTAAAACTGCAGAAATACGCTCAAGGCCCATACCTGTATCTACAGAAGGTGCAGGAAGGGCATGCAGAACACCATCAGCAGTACGGTTGAACTGCATGAATACGTTGTTCCAAATTTCGATGAAACGATCGCCATCTTCTTCAGGAGTGCCCGGTAAGCCGCCCCAAATGTGGTCACCATGGTCAAAGAAGATTTCAGAACATGGACCGCAAGGACCTGTATCGCCCATTGCCCAGAAGTTATCTGAAGCGTATTTTTCGCCTTTGTTGTCACCAATACGGATAATGCGTGAAGCGTCTAGACCAATTTCTTTGTTCCAGATATCAAATGCTTCGTCATCTGTATGGTAAACAGTGGCATAAAGTTTATCTTTTGGCAGACCTAACCATTTTTCGTTGGTTAAGAAATCCCAAGCAAATGTGATGGCATCACGTTTGAAGTAGTCACCAAATGAGAAGTTACCCAACATTTCAAAGAATGTGTGGTGACGTGCTGTATAACCAACGTTGTCTAAGTCGTTGTGTTTACCGCCAGCACGGACACATTTTTGTGAAGAAGTTGCACGAACGTAGTCACGTTTTTCAAGACCAAGGAAGCAGTCTTTAAACTGGTTCATACCAGCATTTGTGAACAATAGTGTTGGGTCGTTGGCAGGTACCAGAGAACTCGACGCGACACGTGTATGCCCTTGCGATTCAAAGTAGCTTAAAAAAGCTTCGCGAATTTCAGCTGATGTCATAAAACGAGTACTCACAACCAAGTCTCTCCTAATTTCGATTTGGTAATAGCCTATCAAGCAAGTCTTACAAAATTTTAAAGCTGGCTTGAGATGCTGACATAAAATTTAAAAACGCTAAATTATAACGGAAAAAGGTGTAGCGACCAATGATTTTCAATGAACTATATGACTTTTTATATAATTCATTTGAATTGATTCATTTTCATTATGGTTGTGAAAATTTTGGCAGTTTTTACTCAATGGTACTTTGGTTTATTTATAAATTTAAGATGAAATTTTACTTAAATCCTAAACGCATTTTCAAATTTTAAAGGCGTGAATTAATCAGCTTATAAGTCAGGATCTGTCTTTTTTATGTGTTGAATGGGGTATTCCTTGCCATTAAATTTGAGCTGATAACGACCTTGGTCATGTTCAGCGGACGCTTTGCAGTTTTTGTGATTGTAATGGCTGCTAATGCTCGACTCTTTGATTAAGAAAATAGGGAAGCCCTTATGGGTTTGATTGCTGATGTGTAAGGTGCGCTTCAATTCTTCAGTATTCCAGTCATCACAAGCACTTTGTGTACTGCTGTTGTAGTTGGTCATTAGTCCATTTAAGACAGCTAAAATTTTTGAATCAGTTTGAATGGCATAAAGGTAAAGCAATCGTCTTGATGAATGAATACCGCCTATGTGCGATTGTTTTAAAGCAATACCCACCAAGTCCTGATCTTTTGCATAGGGAGTGAGATCAAATTGAACATTATCTAAACGTGTCGTAGGCACAATGCCTTTAGGTGACTTAAATACTTTTAGTACTTGAAATGTGCCTTTATCTATAAGATAAAGCTTTAGATCATAATTGCCCGCATTGTCCTGAATCACGTCAGTCGCATTACTAGAAAGGGCTAATAATCGACGACTATGCTGAAGTTGAATGCAGTCCTGAAATACAGGTTCATTGGCATTGGAGGAATTATCGTCTGAGAATAGGCGTTGTAATTTTTGTATCTCCGCTGATGAACAGTGTTGATATATTTGCGCTGTAGTCTCGGTTGAACCTAATAAAAATATCAAAAATATTGAGATGGAAGCGTAAAAGAGCTTTGTAGGTTTAAGCTTTTGCCAGAACAAATAAAATGGTTGTAGTGTTTGCTTCATCATTGTGATTTATAGTCTATAGAATATTTTTCTTCATTATAAAGTCGAAAAGCTATTTTGAATATTTTCACTCAACACCCATTTTAATAAGTATTAAGAGAATTAATGATTACGAATTATTGTTGAAATCCTTTAATATATAAGCGCTTTATAACTGTTTCAAAATGAAGGGTAAGTCATGCAGCGAGTGGCAATTAATGGATTTGGTCGAATCGGACGCAATGTATTACGCGCTTGGTTTGAAAATCCAAAAGAATTTCATTATGAAATTGTTGCCATAAATGATGTCGCTGATGTGGAAACCATGGTGCATTTGTTTAAATACGACACCACGCATGGTCGTTTTGCAGGCCAAGTCGACATTCTTGAACAAGATGGCGCTATTTTTCTAGAGATCTCTTGTGCCCAAGCACATCTCAAAGTGCAAGTTTTAAATGAAGCACAGCCGAGTCTTTTGCCTTGGCAACACCTGAATGTCGATGTGGTACTCGAATGTACAGGTTTATTTAGATCGCGAGAGGCAGCCACACAGCATATTGGTGCAGGTGCCAAACGTGTGATTATTGGTGCTGCGCCGTTTGACAGTGTTGATGCTGCGATTGTGTATGGTGTTAATCATCATGAAGTCAAAGCGACGGATCAAATTATTTCGAGTGTGTCGTGTACCACGCAGGCTTTGGTGCCTTTAGTCAAAATTATTGATGATGCCTTTGGTATAGACACAGCACTCATGACAGAAATTCATGCTGTGACTGCGGATCAGTCTGTATTGGATCATGCACATCGTGACTTACGTCGTGCGCGAGCTTCAGGTCAAAATATTATTCCAACGACCTCTTCAGCTCTGGGTGCGTTGAAACGGGTCATGCCGAAAATGGAAGATCGAATCGATGGCTATTCGATTCGTGTGCCGACTATCAATGTTGCTGCAATCGATTTAAGTTTTGTGTCTCAATCAGTTATCACCAAGCATGAGTTAAATGCAGTGTTAAGCAAAGCTGCACGTTTTGATTATCATGAAATTATGTCAGTAACCGATGAGCCCTTGGTATCAAGTGATTTTAATCATTCACCTTATTCATTGATTGTCGATTTGAATCAAACCATGGTGGTAGGAAAACAAGCAAAAGTTTTCGCATGGTATGACAATGAATGGGGCTATGCGAACCGCTTGCTCGATTTATGTGAAAGTTTTCACTCTTTATAAAAATTCAAACTTATCCAATATAGAAAACATCTACTAGCTTGTAGGTGTTTTTTTATTTTCTAAAATTAGATGAAAAATCATGCGTAATGTCGTTGATGTATCTCGAAAATATTGAAAAACTTTAAAAAATATTCAAGCACAGCCGATTTATTGTTTAAGATGAAAGTCAAAGAAATATATAAAGAGTATTGAGCATGATGTTGATGTTACTTTGGGGATTTATTTTATTATTGGCGCTGGCGGTTATATTTTTAATTTGGCTACAGTTTAATCGTGACGTATCGCAATCTACCGCGCATGAAACCTTGCCACTTGAAGAAAAAGTGGTGCATCTAGAAGCCAACCTGAAAAAGACCTTGGAAATTATGCAAGATCTTGCAAAGAAAATGCATATCCAGCAAGAAGTATTAGATCAAACCACTCACAAATTACAGCAAGTTGAATTGCAAAATGCAGAGTTGGTGAACCTTTTGGCAAAAGTGGTCAAAACCGATCAAAGCTAATCGAAAGATAAAGAAGACTGCCCATAGCTCGATATCTGCATGAAGCATGTAATCTCAAGGTATGGGTATTTTTTTATCCAATAAGATGATTCCTAATATTCATCATCATTGGGTTTAAATCGTAGTTCTTTCGTTATTCAAAACATGATCGCGTATTACTTAGTTAAATCAAAATTTGTCTTAATACTGCTGCTGAAAGCATGCTAATCACAACGGTAGGCAATAACGAAAAACGTGATGCTGCAAATAGGGTAATAGCTATCGCAATCAGATCGGCAGGATTATCTTTGACAAAATAGGGCGCAATCACTGATATCAAAACACAGCCGGGGACAACTTCCATAATTTGACGTTGTTTGTTGGTGAGGCTACGGTTTTTCAGTAACACATAACCCAAGATGCGGGTCAGGTAAGTGGTTAAGGCTATAAATAGAATCGCGATCAGGGTGCTAGTGTGGATCATGCATCATCTCCAATTAGGAAAAATGCAGAAGCAATACCCGTAACTGCGCCAATCGGAACATACCAGCCCGCTGGGAGATAAAAATACGCCAGAGATGCGGCAATCAAACTGACCAGCCATGGGCGCGCCGCTTTAAAGCCTTTCCACATACCACGCAGTAAAACAAGAAATACAGCAGGGAAGGCCATGTCAAAACCAAGTCGACTAATATCGCCAAGTATCGGTCCAATTATTGCCCCTAGCGTGGTAAAGCCAACCCACATCAAATATAGAGCACAGCATAAGCCTGCATAGAACATTAAACTAAAGGCGCGCTGAATTCCCAAAACATTAGATTTTTTTTGCGCATCAGCCAAACCCACAGCCCAACTTTCATCGCACATAAAAAATAAAGCGGTATAAACCGTACGATTCGGTAAATGTCGTAAATACGGGACAAGGCTCGCCCCCATTAATAGGTGCCGACTATTCACTAAAAACGTAATAAACATCAGCATGAGAATATTAGGGGGATTGGTCCAAACTTGCAAAATGGCAAATTCAGAACCACCTGCAAAGTTAAGACCAGTCAAAAGCGGAACTTCTAAACTAGAAAAGCCTTTATGTGTTGCCTGAGCACCCAGAACTAATGCAAAAGGAATAATGCCCAGCAGCATTGGAATAGATGTTTTTAGACCTCGTTTAAACTCAATAGAATGCTCTGAATGGGTATGATTGAGTGTACTTTGTCTAAACATCAACATGACGTTTTCCATGAAGCGAGATCGAAAGCAATATTTTATGGATATCTGAGCAGCATTTGGCAGCTGTTTTGTGAAAGATTGCTTTTATTGTGCAATGAAATTGCTAAAATAAAGATTATTGTGAAATTTAGTGCCTTTATTGATGGATCAGATAGATAAACGCATTTTGCAAGCATTACAGCAAAATGGAAAACTACAAAATAATGAATTGGCCCAACTAGTTGGTTTATCACCTTCGCCGTGTTTGAGACGGGTTAAGCAACTAGAAGATGAAGGCTATATTGAGAAATATGTGGCTTTACTGAATCAGTCAAAATTGAATTTAAGTTTAACGGTATTTGCGCGGATTTGGCTAAAAGGTCAAGATGCAAAAACCGTGAATGATTTTGTCGCAGCGATTCAAACGATGCCTGAGGTGATTGAATGTCAACTCATGGCAGGAGATTGTGACTTTTTCTTACGTATCGTCGTGGCAGATTTAGAAGCCTATCGAAAGTTTCAGATTCATCATTTAACGCAGATCGCCAGTGTGCAAAATGTAAAAACAGAGATACCGTTACAGGCTGTTAAACTAACCACAGCGCTTCCTTTGGATTGATGTTCGAGTCTTAAATTAAGTTGTTGAGCCTGATCATATTTATAACTTTGTTTAAAACTTCATCTATAGAAAGTAGGATGCTTATTATTTTTTATCAAATGGTTAAAAAATAACGTTCATAGGATTTTAAAATAGAAGCATAAACATGGATTTAGTTGTAAAAGTTAAAGCTGTGGATGAAGTAATGAATGCTGAAGCATCTTTTATGAAAAAGTCGTGTGCAAGCGTAAAACTATCGTGCTAAACTAGGAGAAATCGGGTGTGCTCCCGATTTTTTTATGCGGATTTGTTCCGCGCTGACAAGAATTTAGGTTTACAACATGCCCATTTCAGAGACATGGTTATTACCTGATGGTGTAGCTGATGTACTGCCAGAACAGGCGCAAGTGATTGAATCTTTGCGTCGTGAAGCATTAGATTTCCTCGCATCTCGAGGTTATCAGTTGGTGTACACGCCATTCATTGAATACATCGAATCTCTATCTTCTCTTTCAGAATCGAATCAAGATTTAGACTTAGCCACTTTTAAAGTGATCGATCAACTTTCAGGTCGTTTGCTTGGTGTGCGTGCCGATATGACACCACAAGTGGCTCGTATTGATGCGCATGTACATCCTGTCGAAGGTGTAGCTCGTTATTGCTACGCTGGTACAGTACTACATACTAAGCCACAGGGTTTTAATACCACACGTGCACCTTTACAGTTAGGTGCAGAATTATTTGGTTCAGACAGCATTGATGCTGACGTTGAACTGATTGATGTCATGATCAACTTGCTTGCTAAAGCAGGTCATGCAGATGGTATCCATCTTGATTTAGGGCATGTCGGTTTATTCCGCAGCATGGTAAAACAAGCTGGCTTGAGCAAAGCGGTTGAACGTCAGTTATCTGACTTGTATCAACGTAAAGCTTTACCTGAACTTGCTGAATTCACACAAAGCATTCCAAATGGTGCTGACTTCTATACTTTAGGTCGTTTTGCAAGTGATTTAGATGCGTTACAAGCAAATTTAAGTGCTGAAGTTTTAAATAACGAAGCATTTAAACTTGCATTTGATGCAGTGAAATCGACACAAGCCGCAATTCAGGTGCGTTGGCCAGAACTACATATTGGTATCGATGTTGTAGAACTTCGTTCATATCATTATCACACTGGTTTAATGTATGCCGTATATGCACCAAACCGTGCTGCGCCATTGGCTCAAGGTGGTCGTTATGACGGTATTGGTGAACACTTCGGTCGCGCGCGTCCAGCGACAGGTTTCTCTTGTGATCTATATGCATTAACTGCAGGTCAAGTTCAGAAAAACCAAGTTTTGGTTGCACCAAAAGGCATCGAAGCAGATTTATTAAAGGCAATTGAGGCAGCACGTACCGAAGGATTCAGTGTTGTTCAATTGTTAGGTAATGATGATTTAAGCTCAGCACCGTATGCAACGCACCAGTTGGTGAATGCAAATGGCGAGTGGACAATCAAACAAATTTAATCTCGGATGTGCCTGCGGGCACACACGTTTTTTCCAATTTTAACAGCATGATGCAATGAGGCTATTATGGGCAAGAATGTTGTGGTACTTGGTACCCAATGGGGCGACGAAGGTAAAGGTAAGATCGTCGACCTGCTCACAGATCAAGCGGCTGCGGTAGTTCGCTATCAAGGCGGACACAACGCAGGTCATACACTTGTGGTTGGTGGTAAGAAAACTGTTTTACACCTCATTCCATCTGGTATTTTACGTGACAACGTATTGTGCTTAATTGGTAATGGTGTTGTTTTATCACCTGAAGCTTTAATCCACGAAATGGAAGTTTTAGAAAAAGAAGGCGTGCCTGTACGTGAACGTCTACGTATTTCTCCAAACTGCCCATTGATCCTTCCACACCATATCGCCCTTGACCAAGCACGTGAGAAAAAACGTGGCAATGCGAAAATTGGTACTACAGGTCGTGGTATCGGTCCTGCATACGAAGACAAAGTGGCTCGTCGTGCAATCCGTGTTGCTGACTTGGTTCGTGGTGGTGCTCATCTTAAAGCTCAACTAGAAGAGCTTCTTGAATACCATAACTTCCAATTGACTCAATTCTTCGGTGTTGAAGCCGTTAAAGTTGAAGATATAATCGCTCTATGTGACGAATGGCGTAAAGTCATCGAACCTATGGTGATGGACGTTACTGGCGAACTTCATGCTTACCGTAAAGCAGGTAAGAAAATCATGTTTGAAGGTGCGCAAGGTTCACTTCTTGACGTTGACCACGGTACATATCCGTACGTTACTTCTTCAAATACGACTGCTGGTGGCGTAAGCTCAGGTTCAGGTCTTGGTCCATTACACCTTGACTATGTATTGGGTATTACTAAAGCGTACACAACTCGTGTAGGTGCTGGTCCGTTCCCAACTGAACTTGTTTATGATGCTGCTAACGATGTTGGTGATGCAATCGGTAAACACTTAGGTACAGTGGGTTCTGAATTTGGTGCGTCTACTGGCCGTCAACGTCGTTGTGGTTGGTTCGATGCTGAAATTCTACGTCGTTCAGTAGAAGTAAACTCACTTTCTGGTATTTGCTTAACTAAACTAGACGTTCTAGATGGTTTAGAAGAAGTGAAAATCTGTGTAGGTTACGAAGCAGCTGATTCTGGTTGTGTAGGTTCTTCTGATGCGCTTGCATTTGAAACTTTAAAACCGATCTACGAAACTATGCCAGGTTGGTCTGAGTCTACTTTCGGTGCGAAATCACTAGATCAATTGCCACAAAATGCAATTAACTACGTGAAACGTTTAGAGCAATTGATTGAATGTCCAATCGACATCATTTCAACTGGTCCAGACCGAGATGAAACAATCGTATTACGTCATCCATTCGACGCATAATGTTGTTGAATTAAGATGTAAAAGCCTCGCGAAAGCGGGGCTTTTTTATATAACGAAGAATACAACTTCAAAAAAGTTGATTAAATTTAAATGATGGAAAAATAAAGATTTTGAAAAAATAAGCATAAAAATATTGAGTCAGTCAATTTTTTGTATATATTTGACACTCTTTATAAATAACTAGAGATCATGATGAATTATAAAAAATCTTTGGCATGCTTTGCCGTAGCAGCTTCTTTATCAGGTTGTACCACGATTGCTGATCTTGCAGGTGCTGATTCTGCATCTTTGAACTTACAGGCAACACAGTCTTATAACGCAATGCTGAAAGACGCACAGACCAAACAAGTGCTCGATACCAAGTCTGCGACTTATCAAAAAGTAAACCGTGTTTTCTGGAAAATGAAACCATTTGCAGATCAGATGAATCAAACGGGTCAGGCTTTTGATTGGAAAGTTGCCGTGATCAAGTCTAAAGAAATCAATGCCTATGTCGCACCCGGTGGCAAAGTTGTTTTCTATACAGGAATCGTCGAAACACTCAAACTTACGGATGATGAAGTCGCTGCAATCATGGGTCACGAAATGGTTCATGCCTTAGAAGAACATGCAAAAAATAAAATTGGCGCTTCAGCACTAACCAATCTTGCGGTGAGTATCGGTTCACAATATGTAGGCAATGCTGCAGGCGGCTATGGTGCAACCTTGCTTGACTTGGGGAGTCAATTTGGTGTGGGCTTGCCGTATTCACGTAATTTGGAAAGTCGCGCGGATAAAGGTGGCCTAGTGATGATGGCAAAGGCTGGATACAATCCAGAAGCGGCGATTTCATTGTGGAAAAAAATGAATGCGAATGATAACAGTGGCAACGACGCACTGAGCAAATTTATGTCTACACACCCAAGCAATAATGACCGTATTGCTGCTATGCAAAAAATGATGCCGGAAGCGCAGCAATATTATAAAAATGCGACACCTTCGAGTGTACGTCGTTAATATCTGCGGTTTTCAAGACTAAAGTTGCATTTTAGTACGCTACACACTTTGTGTTGAGTTGCTAAAATGCAATTTGAATTAGGAAGAGAAGTGCAGGATGCAAAAGAATATTTCGACCACCATTTTTTATTCTTTATTATTTGCGATGGGGGGAGCACCCACTATTGCTATGATGATCATTCGTGCCCAAACTCAAGATCCACAATTAATTTATCAAGCCCTGATTGGGTTGTCGGTGATTATTGCCTGTATTCTTGTGCCCATAGTTTTGATACAAAATGCTGTCTTATTTTTTAAGCGAAAAAATGTGCAGTTAGAAGAAAAAATTAAGCCATTAATGCATGTGTATTTGGGCTTGAATGTGGTTTGTTTAATCTATTGGTTGGTTCTTCAATTTTCGGCTTAAAAAAATTACATAAATACTATTATAAGTCGCTACAACTTCGTTTTAAGCTCCAAACCATAAGAATATAATATCCATAAATTCACTTATATTTTAATGGTCTGGAGTAGCCTTAATGAAAAAAATAATTTTAACGAGCCTGTGTATGGCCGGTGTAATGACGATTTCGGGCTGTGCGACAGTGGCAGATATGGCAGGAGCGGATACTGCTACATTGAACGCGCAAGCAACACAAAGTTATAACAAAATGGTGACAGATGCGCGTTCTAAAAATCAGCTCGATACCTCTTCGAGTACATATAAGCGCATTAATACTGTATTCCAAAAACTACGTCCTTATGCAGACCAAATGAACCAAACGGGTCAAGCGTTCCAATGGCAATTGGCGGTCATGAAATCTGATCAAGTCAATGCCTTTGTAGCTCCAGGCGGTAAAGTTGTATTTTATACAGGTATCGTCAATAAACTAAATTTAACTGATGCAGAAATTGCAGCGGTTATGGGACATGAAATGGTCCATGCTCTTGAAGAACATGCAAAAAGTAAATTGGGTGCTCAAGCTTTAACGGATCTTGCGCTGAATATTGGTTTAAGTGCCGCAGGCAATAATGTCGGTCAATTGGGCACTGCTGCTGCGCAGTTAGGTAGTCAAATCGGTATAGGGTTACCGTATTCACGTTCTCTAGAAAGCCGTGCTGACCAAGGTGGTTTAATGTTAATGGCACGTGCAGGTTATAACCCACAAGCGGCGATTACACTTTGGGAAAAAATGAACAAGCTTGAAGGTGCGGGAGGTTCATCATTCCTGTCTACGCATCCATCAAACTCACAACGTATTGAAGCGATGCGTAAAAATCTACCAGCAGCGCAGCAGGTTTATAACCAACGTCGTTAATTCATAAGAATTAATTATCCGTTTTAAAAAGCAGGCCGTGGCCTGCTTTTTTTCTATCACGAACAAAAATCATTGATAGATTTTGATGATATTTCATTTAGAGATTTAATTTCATTATCTTTTTTATCAAATTCTTTAAGGTTGTTTTGATAAGTTTTAAAGATTGTACAATTCCGTTGCTTTAGCTTTTGATCCGATTCTTTCCATTGATAAGGGTTCCATTTTTTTTCGTTACTTATTTTAATGGATGAATTTTCTAGGTCGGTTAAAAAATGTTTTGCAAATTTAGTTCCATACCAAACATTATCTTTAAATACCAGTGAACCATCAATATAAGTTCTCTTTAGAAGCTCATCGGGGACTAAGAATGCATCTTTTTGTTGTTTGAAAAACAAACGCCGCCACATGTGATTATAGTTTTTATTAAAGAATTGCTCATTAACTTGTAATGCATTTTGGGGTAATGCACGTAATTGAGTTGTTTGCGGTGTAATATCACGTCTAAGTGCACGTTCAGCCCAATTAGCCATACTTTCCAAGTACCATGCGTTTTTAAATTGTGCATAGCTATATTGGTATAAATGAAATAATTCGTGAGTGATCGTAGTCTAATAATTTCCAGGAAAGTCTTTTAATTGATTTGAAATAGAAATGCTGATAAAGCAAAGATTATTTTTAAGATTCGTGGCACTTGGCGCTCGAGATGAGTTTTCATAGGCGAGCCCATTTCCTTTTAGTTCGTGTACATATATGGCAATAGCCTTTACATTCTTATATCTTGGGCTTTTTAGAGGATGTCTAAATCCTGCTAGTTTAAAGATATCTCTTGATGCGACTGCTTGGATGGCAATATCTTCGATATAGTCAGGAATTGCATTATTGTTTGTATCGTTCAGATTTTGGATGCGGTCTCTACTTTTCTGTTTATCCGAATAAAAAATATAGAATTCATCTTTTTGATAGACGCGATTGAGTTGCTTTGCGCTTTTTAATTCGAAACTGCTACAAGTATCGCTAGATCCGTATGCTGGAAAAGACATATTTATGAGACATAGACTTAATAGAAGGGTATGAGTTTTCATTCTTATTCAATAAATTATTTGCTTTACATGAAATATAGCAAATAAAAAAAGGCAAAGTAAAAACTTTGCCTTCTTGCACTAGAGATTGGAAGATCTTAGTGGTGGTGACCGCCTGCACCGTGTACGTGACCGTGTTCAAGTTCTTCAGCAGAAGCTTCACGGATTTCAACGATTTCAACTTCGAAAGTTAAATCTTGACCAGCAAGTGGGAAGTTTGCATCAACAAGAACGTTGTCGCCTTCAACCGCTTTAACTGTCACGATTTGAACGCCGTCATCAGTTTGAGCTTGGAATTGCATACCAGGTTGGATGTTGTCCACGCCTTGGAACATTTGAGCAGGAACTTCTTGAACGAGATCAGGATTGTATTCGCCATAACCTTCAGCAGCAGGAACAGTTACAGTGAATTTTTCACCAACAGTTTTGCCTAAAAGTGCTTTTTCAAGACCTGGAATGATGTTACCAGCGCCGTGCAAATATGCTAGTGGCTCACCTTGAGATTGGTCGAGAGTTTCACCCTCTGCATTAGTCAATGTGTAGTGGAAAGAAACCACAGAGTTATTTGCAATAGCAGTCATGTTATTGATCCATTCAATTTTTTAAGGGTTACATCATAAAGTGAAATTGCACTTTTGTAGACTAAATTTATCAAAAAAATGCAATTTTTAAATGTTTATGATGCTTTTTTCATTAATTGGGGCAGATCTGTAAATTTCAATGCAATTTAATTTTAGGCGCGATTTTTCGTGTAACAAAATCTTTAGCCGTTAATAGTCCTGCATGTGCATAGCCGTAAATTGTGGCTTGATGCATTCGATACAATGAAACATACATTGATTTGGCAACAAAGCCTTGAACATTGACCTGACCTAAAAGTTCACCTACTGCTTTATGTTTACTTAATGAGACTAGGGAGCCTTTGTCTGAAAATACGAACATTGGGAGTTGCTGACCACGGATGCGTGCCTTTAAGCAATCCACGAGAAATGACGCTTGTTGGCTGGCAACTTGAGCGCGTGGGCCGAGGACGGGTTCATCTGCACGCGGTTGGCAATGAGCACAATCACCAAAAGCGAAAATGTCAGGGTAGGCTTTGGTTTGTAGTGTTGCATACACACTTAAACGCCCCATACGGTCTTTTTCAAAACCTTCAAGCTTCGAAATCACTTCTGGTGTTTTAATACCTGCAGCCCATACTTTCAGTTCAGCTTTAATTTTACTGCCATCATTAAAATAAACATGTTCAGCATCGACTTTTTCCACACGTTTAGAGGTTAAGACCTCAATTTTCATGCGTTGTAATTGCTGCTGTGCATGCTCGGCCATTTTTTCAGGGAGTGCAGGCAGAATCCGATCAGCACCTTCAATTAAATTGATCTGTACGCTTTGCGGATGAATTTTATTTAAACCATATTTATAAAAATTATGTTTGGCTTCGACCAATTCTGCGGAGAGTTCAACGCCAGTTGCACCTGCGCCAATAATGGCAATTTTCAACTCACGTGCTGTATTGCTATTTTGCGCATCCAAATATAACTGTAAGAGATCTTGTTGGAAGATTTCAGCTTGTTGTAGGCTGTCCAAATAGTGGCAATGTTCATACACGCCCGGCGTGTTGAAATCGTTAGAAACTGAGCCTAAAGCAAGAACAAGGGTGTCATAACTCAGTTGCAGTTGTTCTTGAGTAGATTCATATTTTCCTTGTTGGACTTTGCTGAGCTGAATGGTTTTTTCAGTAGGATGAACATTTTCAAACTTAGCCAAGACAAACTCATAATGATGCTTCGCAGCATGCGCATAGTAGTTGATTTCTTCTTCGCTGACTGACATCGTGCCTGCGGCAATTTCATGTAAAAGGGGTTTCCAGACATGCGTGAGTTTCATATCTACGAGGGTAATGCGCGCTTTCTTTTTTTTCCCGAGTAAATCACCGAGTTGCGTAACCAGTTCTAAACCACCAGCACCACCACCGACAATGACAATATGGTGTAACTTGGAGTCATCAGCGTTATTCATTGAATTACCTATTTTATTATTGTTGAAAAAAAGAAGATGGCACGAGTATGTCATCTTCTTTATTGCACAAATAACGAATTGTCTTACAAGTTACATAATCACATCATTGACCTAAAGGGTAGGTTTTAACTTCTGCTGCATCCGTATTAAAGATGCTAAAAAGGCCTTTGATCCACATCATGAAACGCTCAAAAATATTGGCTTCTTCAATTTGCACGTCATCTTCGATATCAAAGGTATTGATCAGCTGATTATTTTGATAAACAGTAACGGTGGCTAATTTCATTACTTCAGCCAAAGGCGCAGTGAGTTCTTTTTCATTTACTTCAACACTCAGTTTAGTCTGTGTTTCATGAAGTGGTTCAATGGCTTGAATTTGGCCATTGCCAGTATTTAAAAGAATACGTTGCTGTGTAGGATCAAAAGCTTTTAAATCGATGGCATAAGCTTGATCATAAAGTGAAGTTGTAATCAGTTTAGGTTGTTGAGTTTCCACCTTAAACATTTTCAAGGTTGATTTAACCACAGGTAATTCTGCAATTAATTGCTTATCTTTGATTGCAACTTCATTACGTGTATAGGTATAAGCCAAGTTCATGAGGTTGTGTGCTACTTCTGCACGTTTTAATCCACTTTTTGCCCCTAATACTACAACAATCAAACGACGTTCTGGCGCGTCAGGATTCGCGATCAAACGGTTGGCTGTTAAAGCTAAGTTATAACCTGCAGCTTTAGTAAAACCTGTTTTTAAGCCATCAACGGTGGGATCTTGTTTTAATAAGATATTGGTTGCACGGTGGAAGCGTTGGTTATAACTAAAACTTTGTTGTTTTGAATAATACAAATAGTCAGGTGTGTCAGTCACCAGTGCTTGCCCTAAACGTGCAAGGTCAGCCGCCGATGAATAATGTTCTGGCATGGTAATACCGGCTGGATTTTGAAAATTGGTGTCATTCATGCCCAAAGCTTTAGCTTCTTTGTTCATGCGTTCAATAAATTTTGGAATATCACCAGAAATGCGTTCAGCTAAAGTCACTGCGGCATCATTGGCTGACATGACCACAAGACCTGCTAAAAGCTGATCAACTGAAATTTGTTCACCAGCTTTGAGATACATTTGTGATTCATCCCATTGAACCACTTGTACGACTGGGGTTGCGGTTAAGATTTCATTTTTCTTTAAATGACCTGCTTTAATTTCCTTTAAAGCAATATAAGCCACCATCATTTTGGTAAGTGAAGCAGGGGCACGCTGAACATGGCTATTATGTTCTGCAATCACCTGACCCGACTGAGGGTCTAAAATGGTCCAAGCTTCAGCTTCAACGGTTTCAGGGACAATATTTAAAAGGGCAGCATTTGCTATCGTGGAGCATAGAAAACTAAGCAGCGCGATGAGGTAAATCATGTGTTTCAATGAGGTTCCTTAACCAACCATTCCGTTGGTGGTAAAACGAAAAAATTTTTAGGCATGCTATGCCTTTTTTTTTCTGCTGACTAGTCATTATTGTAGACAATTGCGACAGTTCCGCATTCAGTTGTAAAAAATGTTAATCTAATTGATAAGTTATCTTTTATTTATTTTATATCGCCCATTATGTTGCATTATCAAATCGAATTTGACGATTATCGTCAGCATCTAGTCCATGTCACTGCACGTTTCTTGGCAAATCCTACACAGGTGCTTTCGTTGCCTACTTGGATTCCCGGAAGTTACTTAATCCGTGAATTTTCGAAGCATATCGAAGCCGTTCGAGCATATGATGAAGATGGGCGTTTGTTACAAATTGAGAAATTTGAAAAAAATAAATGGCGTTTATTCAATACAGATCATGAGTTGATCACGGTTGAATATGATGTATATGCCTTCGATTTATCGGTCCGTGGTGCTTATGTCGATCAAAGCCGTTTATATGTCAATCCAGCTTGCGCATGTTTAGGTTTAGTTGACCAAGAAGATACAGCCATTGAGGTTGAAGTTTTCTTGCCACCCGAGTTAAAGCATTTCCAACTTGCGACTGGATTAAAGTCAAAAAGTTTAGTGAAAGGTCGTTATACCTTATATGCAGATAACTATGCTCAGTTAATTGATGCACCGTTTGAACTGGCGGAACAAACCCGTTTTAGTTTTGAAGCCAACGGCATTCCGCATGAGTTTGTGGTGTCGGGCAAACATGCTATGAACGCGCAGCGTATGCAGCAAGACATCGAAAAAATTTGTTCGACTGAAATTTCAATGTTTGGTTCGGCGCCATTTAAAGACTATACCTTTATGACCATGGCAACGGCCAATAGCTATGGTGGTTTAGAGCATCCAAACAGTACGAGTTTAATTAGCCCACGTGATGATTTGCCAAAAGCCAATGAACCTGTAGAACCATCGGCAGATTATCAACGTTTCTTAGGGTTATGCAGCCATGAATATTTCCACTCATGGTTGGTAAAATTTATCCGTCCAGAAAACTTTGTGAATTATGACCTCAACAAAGAAGGCTATACCTCTTTGCTTTGGATTTTTGAAGGTTTTACATCGTATTATGATGATTTGATCTTGCTGCGTAGCGGTGTGATCAATCAGGATTCTTATATCAAGCTTTTAAAAGCACAAATAGATCGCTATTTGCAAAATCCGGGTCGTGAGATTCAAACTGTGGCTGAATCAAGCTTTGATGCATGGGTGAAATTCTACCGTCAGGATGAAAACTCAAATAACGCAGGTACAAGTTACTACAACAAAGGTTGCCTCGTTGCATTGTGTTTAGATCTAGGCTTACGCCTGCGCGGTTCTAGCCTTGATGCCTTAATGCGTAAGCTATATGAAAATGCGCAAAATGGCATTCAAGTCAATGAACGGACTATTTTCAATTTATGTAATGAATTAACAGGTGATGATTGGTTAGAACAAATCAATCACTTGATTAATACTACAGATGAATTGCCGTTAGATCAGTTGTTCCCTGAGTTTGGCTTAAGCTATACACTCAAAAATGACAAATCATTGCCATTTGGTTTAAAACTGGCTGATAAGCCTGAAGGTGTGTTGGTTCAGTCTGCTCGCCGTGACGGTGCGGCGGCAAAAACTGGCTTGTCTGCAAATGATGTGATTATTGCAATTGATGGTCTAAAAGCGACAGTTAAATTGGCAGAAAAATATGCCAAGCAAGATGGAACTTATACCGTACTGGCATTCCGCCGCGATGAACTGATGAGCTTTGAAGTGAAAGCGGCAGGTTCAGAATTAACTGAAGTTGAACTTAAAGTGGAAGATCAGGCTAAAGCGGAGAAGTGGTTGAAGGCTTAATGCAAATCTAATTAACTTGTTAGATAAAACCCATACACTCGTATGGGTTTTATTGTTGAAATTCTAATTGATTAGTATCTTGTCGGCATTTATTCTTGCCCATAGTCATTAAAACATTCATGTACTGAACGTATTAAATTACTTTAAAAGTTTGAGCTTTAATTTCTATCGAATAAAATTTTTAATTAATAGATAACAGCTTTTTTTGCATGACATTTATAAAAACTCAGTTCTTGAGATTTTGCCCTCAAATCTTCTGCAAGTTGTTGAGTCACGATTTGTTCAATATGTTGAGCATTTAATTTTGGCTTGATATATGCAGCTTCAGTAATCTGCCCAATAGTTTTACGTTGTATTAATTCGAGATCTAAATAATTTTGAATAATTTCATCTTTTTCAGAATATTCACGACAAACAGAAATAACAATGCGACCGGTTTGGATCGATTCAGATAACATCGTTGCACTATCTTCAGTCACAAAAATATATTCACTACGCTTTAACACATCGCAAATAGAAGTTTTAGAACATGTATTCACAAGCTCTATATTTTTATCTTTTAACATTTGAATTACATGTTCTGATAACGCAGGCGTTCTACGAGAACATATGACCGAAGCCTGAATTTGATGTTGATCTGCAAATTGAATAAATTGCTGAATCATCTCTTCAAAGTCTTGATGGGTAAAAGGGTACTCTTTTGTCGGTCCGCCAATTAACAGACATGCTTCATGATTCGACGGAATATGCGCTAAGCGAGTAATTTTAGAAGGTACAGCACCTGTAGGAATAATGATTTGTCGACCTGAATGATCTTCGGGAATCGTTGTAATAGTCCAATCGATAAATTGCCAATTAAATTTACGTGTCCCGCCTGCATAAATAAGCGGGATATTGAAACGTTGAGATAAATAAGCGGCATAAATTAAATTAGGCATACCTGAACAGACAATAACGTCGGTATGCTCTAAGTTTCTCGGTAAGAATTTAAAGTATAAGCGCCCGAGTGTGCGAAACAAATTTGGGAAATGAGATAATTTCTTAAAAATACTCACTGTACGCTTAGGTAAAGTGGGGATTACAAACTGCTCAGATTGTAAATAAAAGCGCTTCTCAATCATTTCACTGACAGCAATTGCTGGATTTAAATGTCCAATTCGGTTGTCATGAATAATTAATACTTTGCTTCTATTGTGTGTAGATGTGCTGCTCATTTTTGATGTTTAATTAATCAATGTTTATCTCGTTATCGTTAATATTAGAAACGAAACATTAATTAAATCTTAAACATTATTAAATTTATAAAATTGCAAAGGCCTACATCAAATGTAGGCCTTTTTTGAAGCTTTTTATCAACGTCCGTTACGGCCGCGGCCACGTGGGGCTTTGGTATTCGGACGAGTTGTACCATTGGTACGGCGTTTTGGTTTTTCGCTCTCATCCATTTGCCAGATACGTTTTGTACCAGACTTTTTCACTGAACCATCTTTATTCTTACGAACCATTGGCTTACCACCGGTACCGCCTGGTTTTTTCACATAAGAGCGCGAACGGTAAGGTTCTTCTGCAGGTACATTTTGAAAATCAGGGTAAAGTAAAGGCTCAATTTCTTTGGTTTCACCAGGTTCTAAAGCCAATTGAACTAAATCGATTGCACCAATACGTGTACGAATTAAACGTAAAGTCGGGAAACCCACTGCTGAAGTCATACGACGAACTTGGCGGTTGCGGCCTTCACAAATTTGGATTTCAACCCAAGAGGTTGGAATGTTTGCACGGAAGCGTACAGGAGGATCACGTTCCCATAACCATTCTGGTTGTTGTACTTTGATGGCTTTGGCTGGCAAGGTCATACCATCTTTCAGCTCAACGCCTTTACGTAATTGCTCAAGTGCTTCTTCTGTGATCTCACCATCGACTTGTACTAAGTAGGTTTTGAACTTTTTATTTTCAGGGTTGGTAATGTACTGATTTAAACCACCATGATCAGTTAAAAATACCAAACCTTCAGAGTCCATATCTAAACGACCTGCAATACGTAGACTAGGATCGTCCACGAAGTCAGATATGGTCATATGCGCTTCGTCTTTACGGAATTGGGAGAGCACGTCATATGGCTTGTTTAAGATGACGATTTTCATAGGAAATAACTTCTATTAATTACAATAATTCAAATTGGTTAAGATTTATTCAATAGGGAAATGCAGCTATTTCCCATCTAAATCTCAAAAAAGGTAGATTTGCTTTAGAGTATTATGCGTGAAGCGCAATTAAAAGTCTTATCAAACAGCAATTATTTTTTCACTCGCTTCTCAGGGAGGATCATAAAAATGGGTTATCAGAAGATCGTCGTTCCAGTGGATGGGACAAAAATTACAGTAAATTCAGACTTATCATTCAATGTTCCCAATAATCCAATTATTCCATTTATTGAAGGTGATGGTATTGGTGTTGATATCACGCCCGTGATGAAAACCGTAGTGAATGCCGCAGTACAAAAAGCTTATGGTGGAAAACGTGCAATAGAATGGATGGAAGTCTATTGTGGTGAAAAAGCCAATAAAATTTATGGCACCTATATGCCTGAAGAAACCTTTGAGGCTTTACGCGAATTTGTAGTTTCAATTAAAGGGCCGTTAACGACGCCTGTCGGTGGCGGTATTCGTTCGCTGAATGTTGCATTACGTCAAGAATTAGACCTCTACGTCTGTGTGCGTCCAGTACGTTGGTTTAAGGGCGTTCCTTCACCTGTTCAGCATCCTGAACGTACAGACATGGTGATCTTCCGAGAGAACTCAGAAGATATATACGCTGGGATCGAATGGAAAGCAGATTCACCTGAAGCCAAGAAAATGATCAAATTTCTTAAAGAGGAAATGGGTGTTACTAAGATTCGTTTTGAGGAAAATTGCGGTATCGGGATTAAGCCTGTATCTAAAGAAGGTTCTCAGCGTTTGGTGCGTAAGGCCATTCAATTCGCCATTGATAACGATAAGCCGAATGTCACTTTGGTGCACAAAGGTAATATCATGAAATATACCGAAGGAGCGTTTAAAGAGTGGGGCTATGAAGTCGCAGTTGAGCGCTTTGGTGGTGAATTCTTGGATGGCGGTCCTTGGGTCAAAATAAAAAATCCGAAAACGGGTAAAGAGATCGTGATTAAAGATGCGATCGCAGACGCTTTTTTACAACAAATTCTCATGCGTCCGACCGATTATTCAGTTATTGCTACCCTGAATTTAAACGGTGACTATATTTCGGATGCCTTGGCGGCTGAAGTTGGCGGTATTGGTATTGCACCGGGTGCCAATATTGGTGGCGCGGTACAAGTTTATGAAGCGACACATGGCACTGCACCTAAATATGCGGGTCAAGACAAAGTAAACCCTGGGTCTATTATTCTGTCTGCAGAAATGATGCTGCGAAATATGGGCTGGACTGAAGCGGCAGATCTAATTATTAAAGGTATTGCGGGGGCGATTGAAGCCAAAACAGTGACCTATGATTTTGAACGACTCATGCAAGGTGCAAAACTCTTGCGTTGTTCGGAGTTTGGACAAGCCATCATTGAGCATATGGACTAACTTTATTTGCTAATCTAGGTGTAAAAAAGCTAGATGCATAAAAGGCTAGGTAAAAAGGATTGAATCATTCAGTCCTTTTTTAGGACTAAACATTAAAAACACAGAATCATAGCTTCTCAATACCATTCAAAAAACAGCAATCAAAAGGTGACTTCACGCAATCAATCAGATGGTCTGGCATGCTTGTCATGTTACTAAAAGTTTAAAACCGCACTATTCGAGTGAACTTAGGTAATGCAGAAAATAGAGGGGGATTGATTTCAAATTAATTATTCTCCAGAAATTTTACAATGACGTAATTCGAAACATTTATCGGGTTGGTTCCATGAAAATTAGCGGTACATTGGTTGTTGTCCTTTAGTAGATGTACATCTAGTAACAGTACATTGTGATACTTATGATGATAAGGAGAAATGAAATGTCTCGTAAACAGCATCAACAAAACCAACAATCTGATCAACAGCAGCAAAATGATCAGCAACAACAACAACAGCAACAGCAACAAGACCAAAAGAAACAGAAACAACAGCCACATCAACGAAATCAGCGTCAACAACATCATTAGTAGGCTAAAGACTTTGTGAATCAAAGTTCATTTGGCCGAATGGTTTTTAATTGATCGAAATTTAAGTTTTATACGTAGACGAGAAGGAGATGAATTTGTCTAAGAAAACCAAATCACTTAAAAAGGAAATTAAAGCGAGGTTGAACAAAATTTCAAAGCATAATTCTGCTCTGAAAAAATTAAAGAAAAAGCTGAAAAAAGCTTAGCCCATTCACTCTTTATCAAAATGAAAAGACCTATTTATATAGGTCTTTTCTTTGTATGCATGACTTTTGTATGTGTGAATGATGATGCAGTTGAATGTCTTGTGATCTACCTAGACGGTATTTTTGCTGAATTTTGGTGTTCGAGTAAACCAAAAGAGTTGTAGTGTTCCAATGCAGAGTACGCATGCGGCTAAAATAAATTGCTGTGAATAATCAATACCAATTCGCTGTAAAAAACTAAAGCTTAAACCACCGATCAATTGAATAGATGCAAAGCACAGGGTTGCAATACTCCAGAGCTTTTTATAGGCGCTACCATAGATTTGCAGAATGGTATAAGAGGTGAGAAAAACCACTGCTGGATTGAGCAGGCCTGTAGCAAAAGAAGATAAAAAAGTAAAAAGTGGATGGATATTAATAATTGCTATAAAAATCGCCAAGACATAGCTGCTATATAATATTTTAAGAGCACTAATATTTCCCAGTTTTTGTGCTAGGCAGTAAGCAGCAAATGCTCCTAAAGCACTTCCTAGACCATATAAAATCCAATTGAAATTGATCCCGATCGGGCTTAGGTGTAGGGTGTGAGTTAAATAGTCAATCCAAAATAATGAATGGGGCACGTAAGCAAAAGCACTGGTGCTATACACGATTAAGAGACAATAGAAAATTCCATCAACTTTATGTTCTGCAGCTGAAATCGTGGTGAATGATGTGAGCTGTGTTTTAAAACTCTTCAAAAGTACGCTGAGTAAAATACAAATCAGGCTTGAAAAAGAAAATAAAATCAACCAAGCCCACTTTGTCGACATTTGTTGGATGTAAGGCAAAAATAGCGTTGCCATTAAGACCCCCAAGCCAATGCCGCTAAAACCAATAAAGTTGATTTTAAAGCGATCTTGAAGCACTGAACATTGGGCAACGACACTTGGGGAGAGGATCATCAGTAAGCCGCCACTGATCCCTGAAATTACGCGCCAAGTGCTGTACCAAATTTCTGAAAAACCTGAAAATGCACAACTGAGTAAACTGAGTGTCCCTGCAATAGCCGCGAGTTGGATGTAGCTCACCATGCTTTTATTTTGGGGTAATTTCATGGCCCAAAATGCGCCGATTAAGTAGCCGAGCAAATTGGCACTACCTAAGATGCTGGCAAAACTTGAGCTCCAACCAAATGCTTCGCGGGTTGAAGGGAGGAGTGCGGTATAGGAAAAACGTAATATCCCGATGCCTAGGCACATGCTTAGACAGAGAAATAGGCTCAGTTTAATTTTGTTTGAGAACATCCCGTACTCATGTGTTTTTATGATTGGTTAAAAAATAACATGAATATGCTGTAGAAAAATCAACAGATCTTAAAGTTTTGACTAAGGTCTAAGCTCAAAATAAATTTATAAAAACTTAACTATTCAAAAAGATAGCTGTGGTGTGAGTACAGTAAGAAATCAAATTTAAAGATACAGTAATAAAAAAACCGTACATGGCGTACGGTTTTTTTATTTTTAAAGCACTTATGAATTAACGCATTTTCGCCAAAAAACGACCTAAACGAGTGAGTGCTTCACGTAGTTCATTTTCAGCAGGCAAGAACACCACACGGAAATGATCAGGTGTTGGCCAGTTAAAACCCGTACCTTGAACCAACAGTACTTTTTCAGCACGGAGGAAATCCAACATGAATTTCTCATCGTCTTGAATTGGGTAAATTTCAGGGTCCAGTTTAGGGAAGCAGTACATAGCACCCTCTGGTTTCACACAAGACACACCCGGAATATCATTCAACATTTCCCAAGCAATGTTGCGTTGTTCATATAAACGTCCGCCTGGACGGATTAAATCATTAATCGATTGATAACCGCCTAAAGCTGTTTGAATCGCATATTGCGCTTGGTGGTTGGCACATAGACGCATTGAAGCCAACATATCTAAACCCTCAATGTAGTCTAGCGCACGTGATTTATCGCCTGTAATTGCCATCCAGCCTGAACGGTAACCTGCAATTCGATACGCTTTAGATAAGCCATTGAATGAAATACATAGCTGATCGCCTGCCAATGACGCAACAGAGACGTGCTCAATACCGTCATAAACGATCTTGTCGTAAATTTCATCAGCAAATAAAATTAAGTCGTATTTCTTCGCAAGAGCTACAATTTGCTCAAGCACATGACGTGGGTAAACCGCACCTGTTGGGTTGTTCGGGTTAATCACCACGATACCGCGGGTATTAGGGGTGATTTTACTTTCCATGTCGGCAATATCTGGATACCAGAAATTTTCTTCATCACATTTATAGTGAATAGCTGTACCGCCAGAAAGGTTAACTGCTGCTGTCCAAAGCGGATAATCTGGCATAGGCACTAGCATTTCGTCGCCATCGTCGAGCAAGCCTTGCATTGCCATCACGATCAGTTCAGATACGCCATTTCCGACATACACGTCATTGACGTGCATGTTTAAGATGCCTTTTTGTTGATAATACTGACAAATCGCTTTACGCGCAGGGAAGATGCCTTTTGAGTCGGTATAACCAATTGCATTAGGCAGGTTGAGTGCCACGTCGTTAATAATTTCTTGAGGTGCTTCAAAACCAAAAGGAGCAGGGTTACCAATATTTAATTTAATAATTTTATGGCCAGCCTCTTCCATCTCATTGGCCGCTCGCAACACTGGTCCGCGAATGTCGTAGCAAACATGCTCGAGCTTAGACGATTTCTTAATTTCGCGGGGGGTGTTAAACGTATTCGGCATTTTTATATTCTCGGAAAGAGTGGAGGTCACTTTTGCATAACGGTATAAATAGCTTTTAAATGTCTCGGTCGTTACTAAATCGAGATGATGTTCGTCTCTGAGTAAAGCAACTATTTTTTCATGCGTAAACCCTGCCTGTTGATATTGTTTGATCACGGGCAGCAGATTTTTAAAAATTACGCTCTTTTTCTGCGACATTTTTTAATCCTGAGCAAGAGTAGCGCTAAGATTATCACTAAAGGTGCTCACAAAAAAGCATTTAATTTTGTATTTTGCTCACCACGATTTTATATTTGCTTACTTTTTGCTTTTTGGGTCATTATATAGATTTTGTAAATTGTTGAATAAAGACTAGAAATTTAAGATTGAATGACGTAAATATAGGATTATCCTATTTTAAATACCACGATATAAAGGGACGTCATCATGGGAAAACTCAATAAAACAGAAAGAGAATGGCAAAGAGAATTGTCGCCAGAAGAGTTTCGCATAACGCGTCAGAAAGGCACGGAGCAAGCTTTCACTGGAAAATATTGGAATACGAAACAAGCTGGCACGTATGTATGTCGTTGTTGCGGGGAACCGCTTTTTTCTTCTGAAACAAAATACGATAGCGGTTGTGGTTGGCCGAGCTTTTATAAGCCGATTGAACCTGCTGCAGTAGAAGAAAATGTAGATACGACACACGGTATGGTCAGAACAGAAATTGTTTGTCATCATTGTGACGCACATTTAGGGCATGTTTTCCCTGATGGACCACAGCCGACTGGATTGCGTTATTGTATTAATTCAGCATCCTTAGAATTAGAAACAAAAGAAAAAAATGATGAGGAAACTTATCCATGACCACCATTCACCAGTTTGAAGCAGAATTACTGGACGGAAGTAATAAATCCTTTGCAGATTATGAAGGCCAGGTTTTATTAATTGTAAATACCGCTAGTAAATGTGGATTTACTCCTCAATTTGCTGGTTTGGAGAAAATTTACGAACAATATAAAGATCAAGGTTTTGAGGTTTTAGGTTTTCCATGCAACCAATTTGGCGGACAAGATCCGGGTTCAAATGATCAAATTGGCGCATTTTGTCAAAAAAACTATGGCGTATCTTTTCCGATGTTTGCCAAAGTGAATGTAAAAGGCCCTGAAGCGCATGTGATTTTCCGTTATTTAACCAATAACTCGAAAGGCGTATTGGGTAATGGTATTAAATGGAACTTCACCAAGTTTTTAATTGGCAAAAATGGGCAAGTTATTAACCGCTATGCACCCACGACCAAGCCTGAAACATTGAATGAAGATATTGAAAAAGCTTTGGCTCAGTAAAATGAAGTGAATCATTGGCCGAACTGAGGTTGATATAAAGGCGCGAAAGCGTCTTTATTTTTTTGGATGTTTTATACTGACGTCTCTTTATTTGAAGGTCATAACATTGTTTAGGCAGATAGTTAAACGTCGAATTTGTGTTTTAACGGTTTTTTTACCCGTATGTGTGGGTACAGCATGGGCAGATAGCAATCTGAGCGCATCTGAAGTTGTAAAAACGTCTGTTGATGCCAGCAATCTAGACCGCACGACAGATGCTCGGGTCAATGCATTATTGCAATTATTAAAAACACCTGTTGAAGAATACCAACCTACGCGTGTTGCCGATGTAATTGATCCACATGTCAAACCGAAAATGTATGAAGTCTCTTGGGTAAATGCACCACAATATGTGCTGTCTGCGTCTGAAATGAAAACATATAAGCATCCTGTCAAACTACAGCTCACCGTGATTGCTGCAACAGGCTATATTGGTAGCTCAAAACTCATCGCAAGTTCAGGCTCTAAAAGCTTTGATCAAAAAGTACAAAAATCCCTATTGGTTGCGCGACTTGAACCCATTCCGATGGTCGATAAAAATCTCAGTTATACCGTTGAACATGAATTTGCTATTCATCCACCTCAATAAGCCTGTAGTAGAAGGCATATGTTAATCATTGTCTTAAGCTCCGAGAATGATTTGTCATTGTTTGGGTTTTCATCTGATAGATGAAGCTTGAAAATTGGTTTCATGAGTGGAAATTAAATTACTTAATCCTTGTGTATTTGATGAATGAAATCGCTCTTCGGCAATCAGGTGGGTGTAATTCATTAAGTTGAGCTTAATAAAAAATTACAATTAAAAAATAAAAAGTAATAAATAAAAAGCATCGTAAAAGATGAAATGAAAGAATAAATGCTAATCATTATCATTTATTATGTGTGCGTATTTTCTAGGATTACTCTCCCAATGTTAAAAATGAAGCAGCTCTGTGTGATGATGGCGTGTGCTACACAAGGGTTCACATATGTTTATGCGAATGAAGTCGCTGAAACGGAACATCCCGCTGCCAATATCGATAGTACTGAAGTTCAAACGCTAGAAGCCATTAATGTGGTCGTGAGTGCGGATGCTTCTGCAAATGGCTTGATGAAGCCTTATGCAGGGGGGCAAGTCGCGACAGGTGGTAAAGTGGGCATTTTCGGTAATCAGAAAAATTTAGAAACACCATTTAATATCACCAGTTATACCCAGCAATATATTCAAGACCGCCAAGCGAAAAGCGTTGGGGATGTGCTACAAGCAGATGCTGGTGTGCGTACCGCCAAAGGTTATGGGAACTTTCAAGAAGCCTATTTTATTCGTGGTTTTGCACTGGCATCAGATGATACGGCATATAACGGCTTGTATGGCATATTGCCGCGCCAATATATTCCAACAGAACTGTTTGAGCGGGTAGAAGTCTTCAAAGGTGCTTCGGCATTTTTAAATGGTGCAATCCCGGGAGGAACAGGAATTGGTGGTTCAATTAACTTGCTTCCGAAACGAGCCAGTAATGATCCCTTAACACGTGTGACGGTGGGGACAAACTTCAATGGTGCCTATGTGGCATCGGATGTATCACGTCGCTTTGGGACAGATGATCAATTTGGAGTGCGGGTCAATACCGCTTACCATGATGGTGGAACCGAGATTGACCAAGAAAAGAAAACACTTGGATTGGCTTTGATTGCTGCGGACTACAAAGGGGAGCGTCTCCGCCTATCTGGTGATTTGGGGTATAACAATAACCGCCTTGCAGAAAATCGACCGAGTTTACGTTTAAGCAATGCGGTTACACAGCTTCCGAGTGCAGCCCAATATGCTAATTATCATGGTCAAGCGTGGACTTATTCAAACGAAGAAGATTTATTCGGAAGTGTACGTGCAGAATATGACATAACCGATGCAACGACAGCCTATGCAGCATATGGTTTTCGAACATCAGAAGAAGCCGGTGTTTACTCAAGCCAGCAATTAAGTGATACCGCAGCAGGAACAGCAAAACTTTCTGCATCGATGATTCCACGTAAAGATCGCAATCATTCAGCAGAACTGGGTGTGAAAACTCAATTTGAAACAGGTGCTTTAAAACATCAAGTGGTCGCTTCTGGTTCTTTATATCGTGCAGATAAACGCTATAGCTATGGTTATGCCACCAGTTTGAATGATAATTTTTATGATCCGATTTACACCGAAGATTCAAACATTGATAAATGGTTGGGGGTAGAAGGGACTTATCCGAAAGCGGGTGTCAGTACCTTGAAAAGTTTTGCCTTGGGCGACAATATTTCGATGTTAGATGATCGTTTGACCCTCATGCTTGGTGCGCGTTATCAGGAAGTTGATCAAGACGTATATTCTTACGGAACCTATAAATACAATATTAATAAAAATCAGCTTACTCCGGCATTGGGCGTGAGTTATAAATTAACGCCTGAATGGTCTATGTATGCCAATTACATCGAAGCTTTGGTTCAAGGCGAAGCGATTTTGGATAGTGAAGGTAATAACTTTATTGCCGATCCATTTGTCTCGAAACAAAAAGAACTGGGCGTGAAATATGAAAATGGCTTGATTGGCGGAACATTGAATTATTTCTATACAGATCGCCAAAAAGCCTCAGTGAATAGCTCAGGGACAGCACAAATCAGTCAAGCGACGAATATTCACCAAGGGCTTGAATTTAATGCCTATGGTCAATTAACAGATTCAATCAAAATATTGGGCGGCGTAACTTGGATTGATACCGAACAAAAAGACACATACCAAGGTTTATTTGATGGACATCGTGTGATCGGTGTGCCGGAGTTCCAAGCCAATGTCGAAGCGGATTGGAAACTACCGATTGAACAAGATGTTAGTGTAAATGGGCGCGTTGTATATACGGGTTCAACTTATGCAAACAATGCCAACACATTGAAACTTAAAGATTGGACACGTATAGATTTGGGTGCAAACTATAAAACGCAAATCAAGAATGTACCCACCAGTTTGAATTTTAGTGTGACTAATGTTTTAGATAAAGACTATTGGGCCTCTGCATCGGTGAACGACTATACGTATTTGTCACTGAGCGAACCTCGAACATTTAAATTGAGTGCTACATTTGATTTCTAATGGTTTTCAATGATTTCTCAATAATTGTTTATAAATAATTATTGCTAGATGATTAGCTTTGAATGATTGTTAAGAAATGACTCAAATAAAAATGCCCCCAAATCTGGGGCATTTTTTGTTTTAAGCAAAACGCTTTAAATCAATTAAAGTACTGCTTTTAAGCGACGAATGACTTCTTCACATTGGGCAATATCAGCAACAAGGGCTAACCGGACATGGTTTTCACCCGGATTACCTTGTGCCGTATCACGCGATAAATAACGGCCTGGAAGCACTTTAACGTGTGCTTTTTCCATGAGCATTTTGGCAAAGCTTTCATCATTATCCACTTTTAACCAGTAGTAGAACCCTGCATCAGGTTTTTGTAATGGTAGTAGGTGACCCAGTTCGCGTTGGAATAATTCAAATTTTGCACGGTACTGGACGCGGTTTTCTTCGACGTGTGCTTCGTCATCCCAAGCTGCAATTGAAGCTAACTGGTGTTGAACAGGCATCGCAGCGCCATGATAAGTACGGTATTGTAAATAAGGTTTTAAAAGCGCAGCATCACCTGCAACAAAGCCAGAACGCATACCCGGTAAGTTAGAACGCTTAGACAGTGAGTGGAATACCACGCAGTTCTTATAATCATCACGGCCTATTTCAGCACAGACTTCAAGCAGACCAACAGGTGCTTCATCAAACCAAAGCTCTGAGTAGCATTCATCAGATGCAATCACAAAATTATATTGGTCAGACAGTGCAATCAGTTTTTTAAACTGTTCTTTAGAAAGTACCGCACCTGTAGGATTACCCGGTGTGCAGACAAACAGTAAAGCAGTTTTTTCCCAAACTTCAGCTGGCACAGCGTCAAAGTCGCCAAGGTAGTTATTTTCTTCTGTACAGTTAATGAAGTAAGGTTCTGCACCCGCAAGTAAAGTTGCGCCTTCATAGATTTGGTAGAACGGATTTGGCATCACCACATATGGGGCATCTTCACGTTTAATCAAAGCTTGTACAAACGAGAAGATCGCTTCACGTGTACCTGACACAGGCAGGACGTTGGTGTCTGCACTGATGCTATTGAGTTTAAAGCGACGAGTTAACCAATTTGCAATGCTCGTGCGAAGCTCAGGTAAACCCTTGCTGTTTGGGTAAGTAGATAAGTGTTGAAAATTATCAATAATGGCCTGTTTCACAAACTCCGGTGCAGGATGCTTTGGTTCACCAATCGATAGTGGAATCAAAGGTAAATCTGCTGGTTTCACATCTTGAAATAGCTTATTCAGCTTTTCAAATGGATAAGGGTGCAATAATGACAAACTGGAGTTCATGGAATGGATACCGATAATTTAAGTTAATGATGACTACAAACCTGATTCGATGCTTCATCGAGTGCTGACTTTAACTGTGCAGCAAACGTTTCCGCTTCTGAATCACTCATAGGTGAGCCATCTTTTTTAGTGACATAGAAAATATCTTCAGCACGTTCACCGAGCGTTGCAATTTTCGCAGAGTGAATATCTAGACCTTGCATCATAAATAAACCACCAACTTTAGCAAGTAAGCCCGGATGGTCAAGTGTCGCAATTTCAACCATATTTTGTTGAAGTGCTTCATTGAAAGAAATACTCACGGTATTTTCAATATCAAAATGACGCAGTTGACGTGGGATACGACGTTGCATCAGGCCTGGATACTTGTCAGATTGGCTCAAGGCTTGTTTGAGTGCTTCAATAACAGTTTGCTCACGTTCAGGATCTGTTAATAAAGTGCCAAAACGGTCAAGTACAACATAAGTGTCCAAACTAAATGCAGTGGATGCAGTGATAATTCGAGCATCCTGAACATCTAGATTCATTCTGTCCAAAATAGCCACTGTGGTCGCAAACAAGTTAGGTTGATCTTGAGTGTAAATAAAGATCTGTACCGCATCTTGTGCAAATTTGCGATGTGCTCGCATCATCACCAATGGTTCTGCATTATTGCCATGTTTTAAAATGGCGCGCGTATGCCATGCGATTTCATCGGCAGATTCTTTCAGGAAATATTCATCACCGAGTTCTTGCCAAACAGTTTCTACATCGTAGAGCGAAAAATCGTTGACTAATAGTTCACTGGCCGCAAATTTAGTGTCTTCGATCAGCATTGGATAATCTACAGGACGACCCAAACCAGAACGAATCACATCACGCGCTTGTGTATACAGTTGGCGCATGAGGGATGCACGCCATGTATTCCAAAGTGTCGGATTGGTTGCGTTGATATCAGCAACTGTCAAGGTGTAGAGATAGTCGAGATGCTCCATATCGCCCATTTTCTCAGCAAATTCTTTCACCACATCTGGATCGGAAATGTCTTTTTTCTGAGAAGTAACGGACATCAATAGATGGTTTTGAATCAACCATGCGACAAGGTTGCATTCACGTTCAGTAAACCCATGGGTACGGCAGAATTTAATTGCATCTGCTGCACCAAGTTCACTGTGGTCACCGCCGCGACCCTTGGCGATATCATGGAAAATTGCCGCTAAATAAACAATGTCACGGCGCGCCAGTCGTTGGAATACGGAGCTAACGACAGGGAAGTCCTTAGCAAATTCAGGCTCTTTAAAACGGTTTAAATTACGTAGTAGTAATAGGGTATGGGCATCGACAGTGTAAATATGGAACAAGTCATATTGCATGAGTCCCATGATTTGCCCAAAGGCAGGAATATAGTTGCCGAGCACGCCATAACGTTTCATCGCCACCATGGTGTCGTATAAACGGTAGGGTGAGCGAATGATCGCCATAAATAAGGCTTGATGTGCAGGATTGTCACGGAAGTTCTGATCAATACGTTTTGCTGCAAGTGACAATAGACGTAAAGTTCGGGCACGAATCCCTTCAATTTCTGGACGATTCGCCAAGAGGTAGAAAATTTCTAGAATAGCACTTGGATTTTCAGAGAAAATTTTATGATGCTGTACCGCTAATTTGCCATCGACTAATTTGAAGTTAGCATTGATCTCTTCAATTTTACGTTCATAGTCAGGCAAGCGCGGTGTGATGACCGATTCATTAAAATAAGCCAAGAGCATTTCATTTAACGTCGTCACTTGCTGAGCGCTACGGTAGTAACGTTTCATGAACTGTTCGATTGGATAATTCGGTGATTTACCTTCTTCACGTTGATAGCCAAATTTAGCGGCAATGTCACGTTGATAATCAAACAATAATCGGTTTTCGTCGCGCTTGGTTAAGCGATGTAAATGATGACGGATTTCCCAAAGAAAGCTTTCTGTTTCTTCAAGAACGCCAAGTTCAAACTCTGAAATAAAACCTAGATGTACAAGGTCATAGATGCGATTGACACGGAAATGACGCTTTGCAATCCAACCGATTTGGTTGATGTCGCGGATACCACCGGGCGCATTTTTAATATCGGGTTCTAAGTTGCTTTCGGTATTGTTATGTTGAGCATAGCGTTTGGCTTGCTCTTGCATTTTGGCATCATAGAAGGTTTTATCCGTCCATGTCTGTGACACGATACGGCGTGGCCATTTGGCTAGGTGTTCATTGCCCACAATCAAACGTGCTTCGATCAGCGCTGTTGCCACGGTTAAATCATTGGTGGCTTGAGCAACACAATCGTTAATAGTACGTACACTGATGCCCGGTTTGAAATTACCAACATCCCAAAGTGTTGAAATAAAGCTGGAGATGAGTTTTTCTTGTTCTGGGCTGATTTCATCTTCAGACAAAATCATGATATCGACGTCGGAGTATGGCAGCATTTCACGGCGACCATAGCCACCTACAGCAAACAAACCGAGATCGGTTTGGTCGAGTTCAGCATGTGTCCATAAGAACTTTAAGGCTTCATCGATTAGATTCGATCGAGCCAAAATCACATCACGAATCGACTGTCCATTTTCAAAGCATTCCTGTAGCTGATTTTCAACATCTGAGCGCCATTGGTTAATCGCCTGAATGTCGTGGTTACTTTTAATGTAATTCAGCAGAGGAAGCGTATTGATCATGAACAGTGGTCCGTTAAGGTGTTACAAACTTAGTTTTGTTGAACACTGACTTGTTGTGCAGCATGTTGAGCAAGTTCACGCGCATGATCTGTGGTTTCAGCACGTGCTGTTGCTACGCCCATACGGCGACGTTTAAAGCCTTCTGGTTTACCAAAGAGGCGTAAATCGGTGTCTGGATTAGCCAAAGCAAGATTTAAGCCAGTAAATGATAAATTGGTATCATCCACGCCTGCATAGATGACTGCGCTCGCAGCAGTACTGTGTCGAGCAGTATTCACAGGCAGACCAAGAATGGCACGTGCATGCAGTTCGAATTCGCTTTGGAATTGCGATGCAAGAGTGACAAGGCCTGTATCGTGTGGACGAGGTGATACCTCACTAAACCATACTTTATCGCCTTTGACAAACAGTTCCACCCCAAAAATGCCACATCCACCTAATGCAATGGTTACTTTATTGGCAATACGCTTGGCTTCTTCTAAAGCAAGAGCAGTCATGAGTTGTGGCTGCCAACTTTCTACATAGTCGCCAGCGTCTTGGCGGTGGCCAATCGGGTCGCAGAATGATGTTTCAATTTCACCTGTTTCTGCATTTTTTGCACGAACAGTCAGCAGAGTGATTTCAAAGTCAAAGTCAATTTGTGATTCCACGATCACTGTACCTTGATTTACACGTCCACCTGTTTGTGCATATTCCCAAGCAGCATCGACTTCATCAAAGCTTTTTACACGTGACTGTCCTTTACCCGAAGACGACATGACAGGCTTAACAAAGTTTGGATAGCCAATGTCATCGCATGCAGCACGGAACGCTTCAAGTGTGTTGGCAAATCGGTAGGCTGAAGTCGGGAGTCCAAGCTCTTCGGCAGCTAGACGGCGAATCCCTTCACGATTCATTGTCAGGTTTACAGCTTTTGCAGAAGGAATGACAGTGGCAATCTTTTGTTCTTCAATCTCGACCAAAACTTGAGTCGCAATGGCTTCAATTTCAGGGACAATCAAATGAGGCTTAACTTGAGAAATTAAGGCTTTAAGTGCATCAGGATCTGCCATATTTAAAGTATGAGAAAAATGTGCAACTTGCATGGCAGGAGCATGGTCATAACGATCGGCAGCATGAACTTCTACACCCAAACGTTGCAATGAAATCACAACTTCTTTACCGAGTTCACCAGAACCTAACAGTAAGACTTTATACGCTGAAGACTGAAGTGGAGTACCAATAGTGACGCTCATGTAATCATCCATGCTTGATTTTATGGGAATTTAAGCATAGCAGAACTTGTTCGAGAGATAAGCGAGTGTTCACATAAATAAATGATATTGTCCAACAATTTTTTTTATATCTTTATGGGTATGCGTTCGTGTAATTATTTACCTGTGAAAATCTTTAAAAAGTGGTATTTAGTTGTTTTTTATTTAAATTCACTTTAAATATACCTGCATTTTTTACAGATGCAGGGAATGGCTCAATATCCAAATTTGCACATTGAAGCGCACAAAGCTGTATAGATGTTTGGCGGAAATTGGGCCAGTACAGCAATCCGAGCAGTGGTGCGACGCATATGCATAAAATAAATATCATTCCAACTAAAACGGCAGTGAAATGAAGCGCGTCTGTAGCCACCGACAGAAGGTGAAATGATGAATTGAGCCATGAACTGAGGCTGAAAATGCACAATAGAAAAATCAATAAAAAACCGGATAGCTGCAGAAAATTGTTGAACAGGCGGGGCATCGATATGTGTGAAAACATCAGGCGACGTGGATGTAAGTGCAGAATCTGCTGTGTGCAGTTATATAAGCCCACAATCTTTTGTTGCTGATTTTTCTCTATATAAATGGCGCGGATCAGATCTGCAGGTTGGCAATGTACAGCGCAGAAATTACCACTGAACAGCTGGCTTTGAATGAAGCATTGAAAATATATACTTTCGATGGGCTTTTGCAGTCCCCAGCTTAATTCAGATGGTTGTCTGGAATGAATATAAATTTTGCCTTGAATAAAATGGTACTTTGCCATCTATTGGTTTTCGCTAGATTTTTTATGTTATGCGTTGACTATCTCATAAATACTGCTAATTAAAAAGCACAGGCTAATGAAGCTTGTGCTTGATGTTTTATTTGGATTGTCGCTGACTCAGCTTTAGAGATGAAAAGGTATATAGGTATAGACTAAGCCGTAAGTCAGTGCTGCAGTGAGCGTGGCTGGTACAATTTTCTTAAACTTGAAATACAAGCCTGCAAGCACAGCAAATCCAACCAACATGGCAAAGCTTTTATTTGGGGTTTCAAGCAACGGCGGTAAGGTTGCAACCACCAACATTGAACTAATTGCGGCAATGCCAATCGAGCCCAAAGCGATTTTAAGCCATAAAGAACCACGCTGCTGTGAACCTTGCTGAAATTTCTGAATTACAAAAAATGGCCCAAACCGTGATGCAAAATTCGCAATTCCGACCAAGATCCCAACCAAGATAATTTCTAGATTCATGATGCTTCACCCATATGTTCAGGATCAGGTTTCTTTAAGACATAATGTTTGAATAAACCGGCAAAAATACCAGAAGAAATACCGATAAAAATCGCAGCAGACAAGTCGATAAAGTAGCAGGCAATCGCAGAAACAATAATTGTAACCGTGACCACAAATGTATGTTTTTTCTCAAATGCTGCGAGTAAAAAGCTTAAAAACAATGCAGGCAGTAGGAAGTCGAGTGCGGCTTGTAAAAATTGTGGAAGGTTGCTGACTTGATCGGCAAATAAACCGCCTAAAAATGAGCCTGTTGCCCAAGACAGCCAACTAAATAAGCTGAGTCCTAACATCCAAGATTCTGACCATTCTTGACGACGTTGCGACAGTTTGATCATGCCTGATGCGAAAACTTCGTCGGTTAAACCCCAAGCCCACACCGCAGTTTTCTTTAAGTTAAGTCGATCTTGAATCAGGTTTTGTAAAGCAGGACCGTAGAGCAAATGGCGTATATCGAGAGCAATCACAGTGAGTGCAGTCATCCAAATAGATGTTCCACTTCCAAGTAAAGCAACGACGAGAAACTGACTGGCACCTGCATACATGGAGCATGATAAAAATAAGGCTTCCCACGCAGTAAAACCAAATTGAGTCGCAGAAACCCCAAATGCAAAAGAAACAGGAAGATAGGTAAAGATAATGGCTTGACTATCTTTAGCACCTTGCCAAAAACCCGCAGGCTGAACTGTAGGAAGTTTGTGCTCAGACACGACACACCTTTGAAAGAGTTGAACAACAGGTCAAATGATGATTGAGTATTGTACTCGAATTCACTAGCATATTGCCGAATATGTTTGCTGAAATGAGCCGGATATGCAGAGGTTAAAGATGCGTGGGATACTGATTGTTTCATTATTGAGCAGCACGGTGTTGTTGCAGGCCTGTGGTAATGATGGAGCTGAACAAGCTCAAGTCGAAATTAAAGCAGCACCAAAATTAACCAATGATGCAACGGAGTATGCTGCCAAAGCTTGGGCATTTATCAATGAAGTTGATCCGATTGTTTATGCAAAGCAAGTCGATCAGATGGAAGAGAAAGTCCGTGTTCCAGCGCGTAAATTGAGTACCGAATGGCGTATCAATGTCAAAATGACCGATTCTGTTACGGAAGGCAAATATGCACTGTGTCGTAAGGCTTTGACAAGTCTGGAAATTTGGGCACGTGAAAGTATTGATCAGAGTTCGACTGTTGCACAGAAGCAAGCTGATTATGAGCGTGATAAAAATCAATGCAAAGGTGCGATTGAAAACCCTGAACTCGGAAATACCGATCCGAAAAAAGTAGGCGTTTAACCCGATCAAAGCAGTGAAGATTCACTGCTTTTTTTTTGGAAAATATCAAAAAACAAGAATAAATCTATAAGAGAGGATTGGAAAATCCTCCTCAAAGTATCGCTATTTCATATAAAAATTAAATCAGACTGCTGTCTTGGTATTGAGCTAAATTCCAAATTGTATGGTTGTTTTTTGAAGTCAAATAGATAAAAAGCATTGATTATTAAGTACATAATTATTTTTTATAAAGATTCAGTGATAAAAAATACTCCATTTTAGAACGCCAGTCGTCTGTCCTTTCCTTTAATTAATATTTTTAAAATATTAATAATACGAAGTATAGATAATGTGATAAAAAATTAAAATTATCAGTATTTGATAAAATATGTAAAAATAACTGCGTAAAAGATGAAGTATGTAAATTAAATTAAAGACGTTGAATAGGTGATTAAGATGAAAAAAACATTAATGATGTTATCGGTTTTGGCTGTTTTGACTACAGCAGTCAATGTACAAGCAGCGACTGAAGACAAATCAGAAGCATCAACTCAAGAAGTTGCAGCATGTACAAATGGTTTTGACAGTGTAAATGTTTGCCAATTATTGTCTTGATCAAAATTCGATAAAGCGAAGTGCCACAAATAAAAGCAAAATAATTATAAAGAATCATTCTGGTGCAATTAAATGCACTTATTTAAATCACAAATGTCAGACATCATGCACAGGAAGTGCATGAGCAATCTGATGTAACTGCGCTAGATCTAAAATTTCAATTTGTTTAAACGCTACACGAAGCACCTGCATTTTTTCCAACTGCTGAAGCTCCTGATTGACTGATTGTCTTGAGCAATTCATCAGTTGCGCGAGTTGTTCCTGCGAGATATGTATGGTGTGTTGCTCAATTTCCAAATGATTTCCATATCCATTTAAAATAAACAGCAGACGCTGTGCGAGACGTTGACTTAAACTTTGCGTTTGTAAGGCTATGAGTTCCATAAAGGCATAGCGAAGTTTTTGACTGGTGAGCTGGGCAATATGAAACCAAAACTCAGGGTGTCGTTGTAATAATTGCTGAATTGCTTGAGCCGGTAAGTGTAATAAGGTGGACTTTTTGGTGCAGATGGCATCGTGAGAACGTGGTAATTGGTCAACCAAGGATATTTCGCCAAACCACATAATCGGCTCAGCAATGGCGGCAATCGCTTCTTTGCCATGAATATCAATATAGCCTAAGCGAACTGCGCCTTCTAAGACCGCATACATACCATTAAAACGCTGTCCTGATAAAAAAACACGTGCGTCTTTTTCGAAAGTTAAGGTCAGGGCATGGTGGTAGATAAAGTCTTGGAAGGAAATATTTAAGCCTGAATACCACACATTTTTATTGAGTTGATGCACATATTGAGCGTCCAGCACAGCATATCCTTATTTTATGGTCCAACTTGTCTATTAGATGACAACTTTATTGATGCATTTTTTATATAGTGAAATGAGTGAATGAACAAGGAGTAAGTTAATGAGCAAACTTGAAAGACTGTTAAGCCAATATGCAGCATATCATTTAGATCGAAAAAATGTGCTGACGCATTTTGTGGGTATTCCGCTTATTGTATTTTCGATTATGTGTCTAACCGCACGAGCAGGGCTGATGATTTCAGGTTTTGAACTGACCCTTGCATTGTTGTTGATTATTGCCAGTGTCATTTATTATCTGAGTTTAGATAAAATTTTCGGTTTGATTATGCTTTTGGTGTTTGCAATCACATATCCCTTAGCCTTAATGATCGCAAAAATGAGCCTTATGTCATGGTTGATCTGGAGTGTGGGGATCTTTGTAGTGGGTTGGATCATCCAGTTTATCGGTCATTATTATGAAAAGAAAAAGCCTGCGTTTATGGATGATGTCATTGGCTTGGCAATAGGGCCTTTATTTGTCCTAGCAGAATTTGTGTTTCTACTCGGCTTTCGTAAAGAGCTTGAACAACGCATGTTGACAGAAGCAAGAAGACAGCGTGCAGAGATGGATGCAAAAGCATTACATATTGCTCAACCATAAATGAGTTGAATAAAAAAGCCGGATAATTCCGGCTTTTTTTGCGATGTGTTGATTCTCAACTGTTTAGGATTTCACAGCAACTTTATGTTGTTCCGCTGCGACCTTTTGTGCAGCGATTTTTGCTTTTGCGTCAGTATTTGCAGCTTTGGCAGCATGGGCTGAAGTTTTAGCTTCTGATTTTGCTTGTGTTGCAAGATGCTGTGCTTGAGCTGCATCATGTTTTGCTAATTTTTGATTATGTTTCACTTTGCTCTGAGCCAATTGGCTGGCTTGTTTTGCATCGTGTCGAGCGACTTTTGCATCATGCTGCGCAGCTTGTGCTGCATGTGTAGCAGTACGTTCCTGATGTTTTGCATCTTTAGCAATGGAAACACAAGTACCACCTTTATGGTTTGCACCTGTACCACCTGTAAGTGTGGTGCCTTGTGGACATGCAAACGCAGTTGCACTAAGCATTGTAAAGATACCTGCTGTTAGAATTGTGCTGATTTTTTTCATTGCTATTGTTCTATGAAAATAGGCATTAGTGCCTATGAGTAAATTTATAGCAGAACGGTAGAGATTTAAGTCGTTGCACTGTGGTGACTCAGCAACCAAATCATGTATTCGTGTCGATATAATTTTGTTTTTAAGCAGGTTTTAAGTTTTTAAATATGCTTATTTTTTGGCTTCATCATTTGCCTAAAATTAAAGAAGCCAGCAAATTGCTGGCTTCTTATGGGTGCTGTTTTATACGTTAAAACGGAAGTGTAAAACATCGCCATCTTGAACGATGTATGTTTTACCTTCTAAACGCCATTTACCTGCTTCTTTAGCGCCAGCTTCACCATTGTATTGAACGAAGTCGTTGTAGGCAACACATTCAGCACGAATAAAGCCTTTTTCGAAGTCAGTGTGAATCACACCTGCAGCTTGAGGTGCAGTTGCACCAATTTTTACTGTCCAAGCACGAACTTCTTGTACACCAGCTGTGAAGTATGTTTGAAGACCAAGTAAGCCATAACCTGCACGAATAACTACGTTTAGACCAGGTTCTTCCATGCCTAAAGCTTCAAGGAATTCAGCACGATCTTCATCTTCAAGTAATGAAATTTCTGCTTCGATTTGGTTGCAAAGGGGAACCACAATTGCATTTTCTTCAGCAGCTAATTTTTGCACTGCTTCTAAGTGAGGGTTATTTTCGAAACCATCTTCTGCAACGTTGGCAATATACATGGTTGGTTTAAGGGTTAAGAAGCCATAACCACGCACCAATTTACGTTCATCTTCATCAAGGTCAGCTGCACGCGCAGGTTTACCTTCATCCAGTAAAGGTAAGATTTTGTCTAAAACAGCTTTGGTCGCAATCGCTTCTTTATCGCCACCTTTTGCAGATTTTGCTAGACGTGTAATTGCTTTAGAAACAGCTTCTAAGTCAGCAAGTGCAAGTTCAGTGTTGATTGTTGCGATATCGTCAAGTGGATCAATTTTGCCATTTACGTGAATGACATTCTCGTCTTCAAAACAACGTACAACATGTGCAATAGCATCCGTTTCACGAATGTTAGCTAAGAATTGGTTACCAAGCCCTTCACCTTTAGATGCACCAGCAACAAGACCTGCGATATCCACAAATTCCATCGTGGTTGGGACAACACGTTGTGGGTTTACAATTTCAGCAAGTTTATCCATACGTGGGTCAGGTACAGGTACGATCCCAGTATTTGGCTCAATTGTACAGAATGGGAAGTTTTCAGCAGCAATCGCAGCTTTGGTTAATGCGTTGAAAAGCGTTGATTTACCAACGTTCGGCAGGCCGACAATACCACAGTTAAAACCCATGAAATAACTCACAAAGTATTATAAAAAAATTGTGGATGATTTTACATGAAAGCCATAATAAAGTCAGGTGATATGGGCAGGAGAATGTATATCTTATTGAATCGCGCTGAGATCGAGATGAATTCACGTCTGAATAAAGCTTAAGTTGCACTACGGATGCAGAATAGGTGCAAAAATGACATTGTGTTTCAATAACACAGTGACTAAAGTATCCCTATAAAATTACTGGGTTTTATAAACCACAGTTACAACAAAAACTTGGAGCATTTATGCGAACTCTCTACCAGTTTCCACTCTCACATTTTTGTGAAAAGGCGCGCTGGTTACTCGATCACAAAGAGTTGGATTATGTGGCTCATAATTTAATGCCGGGTGTGCATCGTGCATTTGCACAGCTTAAAACAGGGCAAAACAAATTACCGATTTTACGTGATCAAGATCATTGGGTTGCAGATTCAACTCAAATCGCCTTTTACTTGGATGCGACCTACCCCGAACATAGTCTGATCCGTCCAGATGTCAAACTGCGTGAAGACGCTTTAGAAATTAATGAACTCTCCATTGAGTTAGGCCAACATGTGCGCCGTTGGGGGTTGGCACATGTATTAAATGAAAGTGAAGAATCACTTGATATTTTAATTGGTGAAAAAGGCTATTTACGTCAGTTTGAAAAATATTCAAAACCGATTATAAAGGCACTGGTTTCTAAGGGTTATCAATTAGATACAGATAAGGTTGCGGCTTCACGTGAGCGACTGGATGAAATTGTGGTTGATTTAAATCAACGTCTGATTGAACAAGGTGGGCGTTATTTTGTGGGCGACCGATTAGGTTTAGCCGATATTGCGGTGTGTTCAATGTTAGCGCCGTTATTAGAGGTTGTCGGAACGCCGTGGGAAAAAGAGCATGGCGAAACCTTGTCAGAAGAGTTCAAAGCTTATAAAGCCTATTTGAGCGATTTGCCTTTAGGTCAATATGTACAACGCATATACCAAACAGAACGGAATGCACGGGTAGATTGGCGTGGTGTATAAGCCCTTTATATAAAACTTTGCGTCATACTGCTTAAAAAAAGCGCGCCTAATGGCGCGCTTTTTTTAAGCCACTTAATACTTACTTGGTAATATAAAAAATCAAACCGTGATGAAAAAACATTCATTTAAACACGATATATATGCAAATTATTATGTTCATAATGCATATGAGCTTTATTATTTTTAATAAATCATGCTATACATGAGAAAACTTGCACATAAATGCTGATTTTAAAACTTAAAATAACATTGAAAATGACAACAGGTGTTTGATGAATCAGGATCATCAGCACTGTTTTCAAAAATGGCTGGAGTAGACTGATGGAACTAGACCGTTTTGATAAACAAATTTTAGAAATTTTGACCCATGAAGATGTCAATTTAAATGAACTGTCAGAGCGGGTGAATTTATCGGTCAGTTCAGTTCATCGTCGGATCAAACAATTGATTGATCACAATATTATCAGTGGTCTGAAACGTGAAATTAATTATCAAAAATTGGGCTTTAGTTTGCATGTGCTGCTACAGGTGTCCTTAAGCAAACATGATACAGATACTTTTGCTAAATTTTTAGAAGCATTAGAAAGTATTCCAGAAGTCATTAATGCATTTTTGGTGACAGGGCAGTCTGCCGATTTTATTGTGGAAGTCGTTGCACGGGATATGGAAAACTATAGTGAAATTTTACTCAAGCGCATTGGTAAAATTGAACACGTAGTTGCATTACATTCGAGCTTTGTAATTAAACAATATAATGTTTTTAACTGTAATGGCTTATTAAATAAGGTTTAAATGCAGCCCTCATATATAAACTCAAACAGTTGAAAGCTAGGCAATAAAAAACGCACCGAAGGGTGCGTTTTATACTTCACTCGATTGAACTATAGAGCTTCTAACTCAGCCATCACTTCATCGGTGAATTCAACGTTGGTATACACGTTTTGAACGTCGTCAAGATCTTCAAACATATCAATCATTTTGATGATTTTTTTCGCTTGTTCGATATCTGAAATTAACGCTTTAGTTGAAGGGTTCATGACCACTTCGGCGTTATCAGATTTTAAACCTGCTGCTGCAAGTGCATCCTGAACCTCACCGAAAGTTTCAGGTGTGGTGATAACTAGAATTTCTTCTTCGTCCACTTCGATGTCTTCAGCACCCGCTTCTAAAGCGACGTCCATGATTTGATCTTCTAAAGAAACATCTTCAAAAGTAATCTCACCACGTTTGGTAAACATATAAGCTACTGAACCTGCAGTACCTAAATTACCATCAGTTTTCGAGAAGCAATGACGAACGTCAGGAACAGTACGGTTCAAGTTATCCGTCATTGTTTCAATGATGACCGCAACACCACCAACGCCATATCCTTCGTAGGTTACTTCTTTTAGATCGGTATTTTCTTCACCGCCCACACCACGTTGGATCGCACGGTTAATGGTGTCACGTGTCATGTTTGCAACTAATGCTTTTTCAACAACAGCACGTAAACGTGGGTTAGACGCTACATCACCGCCGCCTAAACGTGCAGCTGTCACGATTTCACGGATAAATTTTGTGAATACTTTAGCGCGGCTCGCATCTTGTTTTGCTTTACGATGCTTAGTATTAGCCCACTTGGAATGACCCGCCATGCGAAATATGCTCCTTGTAGATTGGCCTTATGCCTATCAAATTGAGCAAATTCTACCATAATGGCTTTTTTGTGTGAAAGTACTGGATTTCAGGAATTGAGTAGTTGAAAAAAAAATATCCAAATTTGAGAAAATAATGCGAAATGTCTAAACGCTCGTACTGTAATTTTTCTTATGATGAGAATTGGGCTGAAAGGAGCGAGGTGATCTTGTTATAAAAGGAAGATATAAATGTACAATGCATGGAGCACGATACATTTATATCTTTAAGTACGTATATCTTAAAAAAACGTGAATGGCACTTAGTCTTTATTTTTAGGTTCTGGGATCACGATGTCTAAACCTACTTTATCTTTATAGAGCTGCTTAATTAAAGCTAAATCGTGATCGAGGTCAGTTGGGTAAATCTTACCGAAAATACCGCCTTGTTTGGTTTTTGAGTTGGCATACATTAATACAATTGGCACACCTGCAGCTTTAGCGATATACCAAAAGCCTGTGCGAATCGGTTTTCGTGCTTCACCACGTTCTGCTCGTGTCGCTTCTGGAGCAATGACTAAATTAAATTTTTCATTGGCTTCAAAATGCTCAACCATTTGAGTCACGATGTCTTTATTGGCTTTACGGTCTACAGGAATACCGCCAATCGCTTCAAGAACAGGTTTAAATGGACCTTTAAAGAGTTCTTTTTTTATCAGCGTGTGAATTTTAATGTCGTAAATTTGGCAAAGGGCCAATGAAAGAACAGCATCCATCATTGAGGTGTGTTCAAAGCCGACGATCACTTGTTTATTTTCTAAAACATCAGGTTCTACGTGGTATTTCCAGCCCGCCAATTTAAATGCGGATTCGCCAATAAACTTTTTCAACATAGTCGGTGATACGGTGATTTAAAAAAGGTGTAATTTCTGCTTGTTTGTCCTATGAGTCAAGAGCATTTAAGTGAGCTTTGATCTGAATTGTGCATATATTTCAAATCGGAATAAGAAGGGGGATTGAAGACTGATATTTTTTAGCAATAAATCGGCTAAATTTTATATGGTAAAGCTATCATCATAGATAAAAATACTCTTAAAAATTTGCTAAATATGGCTAGGCACCGTCAGAAATTCTTATTAGACTTTTGTCGTAGGTTAAAAATTTTAGCCTGTTGGTCTTAACTCGATTTCTAACGGAGAACTCAAGCATGATTTATTTAACTGCTGTGTTATTCGCTGTTGCAATGTTTGCTTTGATTGTTATTTGGTCAATTGTTGAGTTTTATTTGGACTTAAGAAAGCCTGAACAGGTTGAGTCTTAATTTTTGCGCTTTTAAAATGCGAAATATATAGTATTTCTAAAAGTCATGAATCAAAAAACATTTGCTTATAATGAATAAAATAATATCTTTTAAGTATAACAAATCGTGACTTAATTTACGGGTATTTAGAACTTAAGCTTTTAAATTTTTCTTGAATGTATTTTTTTATAACCTACTTCTCGTATTAAGCAATCGTGGCTTACTCAAGCTGGCTTGAAGTTTTGTACGTATCTATAGGTTATCTGCCATATCTTTTAAAGCCTTAGACTGACTTTATTTAGTTTTTAACATTAAAAAACCCCTCACGATTAATGCACGTAAGGGGTTGTTTTATATGGTGGGCCCACACAGACTTGAACTGTGGACCAACGGATTATGAGTCCGTTAATATAAAAATAAAAAATCAACGACTTAAGTGAATATAATTAATAATATCATCTATTTAATAAATTTTTAAAGTTTACTGTTCACTCTTTTTGTTGATTGATATATATTGATTTTTAGTACTATTTGCTTACCAGATGCTTACTAGAATGAAGTTTACAAAACCAGCTATAGACAAAATTGATTGTACAGATAAGACCAAACCAACTTTTTTTTGGGATGAAAGAACACCTGGATTCGGCGTTAAAGTTACACCTAAAAATAATAAGAGCTACATTTTCCAAGGCCGTATTGGACTTCAAAATCGCCGTATCAAAATTGGCGATGTTAATACGTGGAAATTAGAAGATGCTCGTAAATATGCACAAGAATTAGCGATTATGTGCAATAAAGGCATTGATCCTTTTATTGAGCGTAAGAAGGCTTTAGCTGATAATAAAGAGTTGTTAAAACAAGAAAAACGTAAGACTATTAAATTTAAAGACGTATGGTATGAATATTTAGCAGCAAGGCAACCTAATTGGCGGCCAAGAAGCTATCAGGATCATATCGAATTATCGAGAGGTGGTTATGATCCTGAAAGAAAAAGTGTGTATGCCAGTCAACCCATTTATCAACTGTTTGATTATAAACTTTCTGAATTAACTGCAGATGTATTTTGTGACTGGCTTGATCAAAATGACTACCGTCCAACAACATCAGGTAAAGCATATCGACTCACACGAGCTTTCCTCAATTGGTGTGAGGAACATGAGGATTATGAGAATCTAGTGCCTCCGAAATCATATAACTCTAAAAAGGTTAAAGATAAAGTCCCTTCTCCAAAAGCCAAAAATGATTGTTTAATGAAACAGCACCTAAAACCTTGGTTTGAAGAAGTCAATAAGTTAACTAATAGAAAAATCGCAATTTTTTTGATATGTAGTTTAATCACCGGTTGCAGAAAAAATGAGTTACTTTCATTAAAATGGAAAGATGTCGATTTTCGTTGGAAAACTGCAAAGGTAAAAGATAAAATTGAAGATACAGGTCGCCTAATCCCTCTCACAACATTTGTTGAAATTCTTTTATTAGAGCTAAAGAAAAATTCTGATTCTGAATTTGTATTTAGCAGTAAGGACTCTGAATGTGGCTATATTGTTAATCCCTACGATAGCTTAGAGAAAATATGTAAAAAATTAAATATTGTACTTACCCCCCATGGCTTAAGAAGGTCGTATAAAACGTTAGCAATTTGGGCTCAAATTAATGAAGGATCTTTAGCACAGATTTCTGGTCATAAGCCAAGTGCGTTAGTTGAAAGGCATTACATTGTACGCCCAATGGATATGCTACGCGAAACACTACAAGAATATGAGAATTGGATTTTGAATTGTGTTGGAATATCGTCAATTTAGTTGAAAAATAAGCGATTTATTTCAATTTAAAATATTTTTACCAAAAAAAAAGAGAGAAAATATAGATTTTATCTTTATATAATAGACCACTTGCGTTAGTAAAATTTAAACAGTCGCGAGCTATATTTTATAAGGTTTTTAGCTGATTTAAAAATTAAGTAAAACATACTTTCGGAAGAAGTCTAATATATTGAATAGTTCTATAGTAATAAGTTTAATGGCATCTTTGTTTATCTTTTGCAATTAGATTCTTTTATTTTTAGAAGGTATTACTATTCATTTAGAAGTTGTAGGTAAATAGTAATACTCGTAGAATACGATTTTTAATAAAGTCTCTTTATCCTAAAATCTTTTTATATAGATCTGCAAGGCTCTCATCTATGCAAGGTATTAAATGGCTTGTTTTTGGGTGGGAAATAAGCTCATCTTCAATTTTTTTAGATTTTTCTCGAATTTCAATATCCCAATTACTATTTCTGTATTGTCGCCAATTTAATTTAATTTTAAGTGGTCGATTATATCCCTTTAATTCCATAATAAATATCTGATCACATATTTCATCAAATAAAAATATATGTGATCGCTGAAGATAAGTGGTTTTTTCTAACACTAATTCTAAATTGTTTATAATTAGTGAGCAGCAATCATTTACTAGACTTGTACTTCCAATAGTATATCCCCACTGATGTAATAAATATAATGCACACAGGCTATCTAAAGAGCCATATTTAGCTATTTTTTCTAAATCAGATTTATTAAAACCTTTTATATGTCTATTTTGTATTAAATTTTCAATTATATAATCAGGAAGATTGTTTAGTTCTAGTAGTATTAAATATTCTTCTGTGGTTCGATATTTTAAATTTTTCCATATAGGATGATTGATAATATGAGATGAGCCGATACATTTTGAATCTACTGTTTTAATCCAATCATCTTTAGGTGTTGATAATCCAAATTTATATTTTTTAAATAAATTTGTTACATAGCCATTTTTTGGTTCCTTATAAAGTAACTTCTCTAAACCAAATTCATTTCTAATTTCACCGGAATTTAATAATTTATTATAAAAGAAGTCATACCAGCTTATTGTTTTTGCAAAATCTATCCTAGTTCTTAGTGGTCGGCCCATACATCATTCAGCTTTACTAATATTAATAGGTATGATTATACGAAAAATAGTAATGAAATGGTGTTTAAAATTACAATTTCTTTACTATTTTTAATGTGCTTTTATATCCTTAAATCAATTGGAATAGAAAGATATGGTACTTAAGCATAGGCAAAAGAAGATCACTGAAGATCGACTTTTGCTAACTACGAAAGAAGCAGCGAGATTGCTGGGATATGCAGAACAAACTTTGCGTAAATGGGCATTGTACGAAAACGGACCAATAAGTCCTATTAGGCATGGTCGTAGTCTTCGATGGAGTAAAGCAGAAGTCTATAAATTTGCTTGTGTCAAAGAAGAAGTCTAGAAAAATTGAGCTAGTTTTTCCTGTTTATTAGGTTAATTACATTTAATGTAAAAAGACATGCAATAACAAGAGATGCTAGCTCATCCATAAAATTTTTATCCGTAATTTTTTAAAAATATCATTAGCTTAAATTTCATCTCAATTTAGGCTCTAAGCTTTGTCATGCTCAAAAAAAGGCTTTATGAAATTTTTAGAGGGTTAAATTTGGAGTTAATAATGTCCAAAAATCAAGCTAAAACAAAGAAGAGTTTTAAGCTATCGCGTTTGAAAAAAACTAATTTAATTGAACGTTCGCTAAGAAAATATTCCAATCTAGTCGAGCAGACAGTAAAACTTACTGTTGTTGGAGTTAGTGAGCAAAAGAAGGTAAAAGATCGACTGAAAAATTCAATGATTAATCGCGTTATAAAAGACTATTTGAGCCTTACTCAATATACGTATCTTTTATCCATTGAAGGCAAAAGTCATGAAGATTGGTTTAAGAATCAAGCTAACTATATTTTTTGGTTAGAGCTATTTACTTATCTTCAAAGTCACAAAATAAAATGTGAATATAGAATTAACTTCTATAAGGAACTTTTTGATTATTTAACTAAATTAGAAGATGAAAATTTATTTTATTTAATTAATAAGGAAATCTTGAAGAGGGATAAATATCATATTCCTAAAATAATTTATAAAACAGATTTTATAAATTATTTTAAATTACCTAGAAATATTTTTGAAAACTATAAACTTGATAATATGGAATGCTGAAATGAATAATAAATTGAATTTAGAAATTTTTGAATCAAGATGTGATTGTTTAACTAAAATTTTATCTTCATATAGGGGGGATTTGGTTGTATTGGACTCATGTGGTGTAAAGGATTTTCATAATACTTATATGACTGATGAATTCATGAGAGAATTAAAAGTATTATGTGAAGATATATATTCATATTTGAAAATAAATAAATCTAAGACTCAATATAAGAATATTTTGGGGTCATCAAGTATCTGCATTTTATATAAAAATGTTGAAGATTCGGATGTTATAGATAAAGAAAAACAACTTTCGATTAACCAAAATATTTTGAAAATTTTTAATGTTGTAAATTTTTTAGTTGGGTTGATGTCCAATATAGAGAACTCTCAAGCTAAAATTGAAAGGCTAAACTATAATTTCTATCTAATTTTAAAAATGATGGAAAAAAGTTTTAAAGGTTTTCTTTCTGAAGCTTTACCTATAATTTCTCAATATTTTAATCATGTTATTGAGTTCGATCATACGGCTAAGACCATTAAAGAATTCAATACTTATGCAAAAGCCCAAAATGTACATGTCACAGAATTCTGTAAGCGCCTTGATGCTAATGTTTCAGAAAATATAATCAAATCTCTAACAAGGTATTTAGACGAGTACAGAATCGCAGTTGAGGATATCTTTTATCACAACAATGTAAGAATTAAAAAAACGGATCAGATTGATAGTATTGAAGATTTAGCCGTTGATCCGCAGACTTATAATAACCCGCCTTTAGTCACCGAGAGTCAGTCTGATTACTCAGATGACAAAGATAGTATTGATGATGAAGTTGATGAAGATAAGGTATTTAAGCAGTATGATTATAATCTAAATGAAGATACGCGCAGATTAGCACCGTTTGTCTCACATCCAAAATTGAATCGTCATATAGATAGAACTCAGCAACCAACGGTGAGTAATATTTACTATTTGGACATACCCTTATTAAAAATTGTAAACCAGGTTTTACTTGACCAACTTCATGAAAACAAAGATATCATGGAATCTGCAAAAGCAGCTTGTTGCTTGATGTCAATCTTTACCGGGCAGAGTGCCGTTATATTTCAAGATATCGACCAATTGCTAAAAACTAAGCAATTAAAACGTAGCTCCAATCGTGCCTATTATTTGTGGATCGTTGATGCAAATGTAAATAAAAATTTGAAAGGTCAAATTGCTAAAAAAGACAATAAATATAACGAGCATAGAACTTGGGCATTTCAAATTCCTGCTATGTGGATTGATAGAATTAGAGAGGCTAACCTTTCCAATCTAACGAATACAGATTTCGAAAAGTCTTTATCAGAATGGTTTTATCATCGTCGTATAGGCCCGATATCAGTTACTTCAATTGCTTTACAACTTTCCTTTCATTTGAACCGTATATGTAAAGATGATCTTACGAAAAATTTCTTAATCGGTAGACAGGTTTCACACCAACCTGATCTAGCGTATGGGGGATTTTCTTATAAACATTTAAATGAGGTATATGAGCAGTATATATATCTATGGTTTCAAAATAAAAACGAGGTAAATGTTTTAGATCGTCCGCAATTTATTCAAGTAGAAGAGCAAGCCCGCGTAGGAAGTCAGCGTGTATGGTCATTTGATAAAGCGAAAAAATTCTTAAATACATTAAACTTAAAAGTTGTCCAAGTTTTAAAAGAAGAACAAGACATTGCTGAAAAATTTAATGCTTTCAGTGTTTGGATCTGGTTTTGTTGTTTATTGTCTTCAGGTGCACGTCCTGCTATAGGTGCATCTAGTATCAGAGAAAACTTTGATTTTATTACTAATATTGTATATATCCATGATAAGAGCAGTAGATCTCGTCCACATGGTCGTTATTCACCACTGATCGAATTCGTTGTTAATGAGTTACAGCATTATGATGAATTTATCAAAAACATTAATGCCTTAGAGCTAGCTAATACAGCAGATCATAACTATTACCTTTCTTATTGGAAGAAAGGTTCAGAATTCATGAGCTTCACATTGGAGCCACTTACACAAAAGCATATAGCATCTTATTTATCAGAAAACTTTCCTGAAATTGATGAGTTATATCCCAATTGGACGCGGCATTTTGTAAGGAATTTTTTAGAATTGCCCGACGCGATTTTTAAGAGTTGGTATGCGCACGATCAACAAAATGAAATTGGATTTTCAAAATACTCATCTTTACAGCCTTATACCTACTTGACTGATATTAAATATGCAGTAAATCATCTGTTCAAAAGGCTTGAATTAAAATCGGTGGTGGGCTAATCATGACAGATGAAGAGTTACAGCAAATTCGAACTAAGCTAGAGACTTCGGTGAATATTTTATTTGAAAAAATTTCAGGATTACTTATTCATGAGATCACGGAATCTTGTGGAAAAAAGAAACTCGATGATCAGATTCAAACTGAAATGTATATTGCTAGAGCCAAAGTCGAAAAACACTTTCACAATAGAAAAATCTCAAAAAAAGATTTAGAAGAATTAAGGGAATTTTGGTCTGAATTATGTGTGAAAAAAAAGCAAGAAATTGAGTCAAAAATTCCGTGGTTAAAGGATCAATATGAAATTAAGCTTATTCAAAGAGCATATTCAGCTCCAAATATTAAAGACATTGAATCAACGCAAATTAAGTTGATTAGAGGGCAAAGGTTACATGAGTTTAAGCTCAAGTTGCATTTCTTTTGGGAAGCTGAATTACCGAAAAGGCTTAAAACTGATGTTTTTAATGCTGATTTTACGGATGCGCAAAAGGAATTACTTTTTCGACAATTTTTAATGGCACTAATTATTGATTGTGGGTGTAGTCATAAAGAAGACTTAATGGCGATTTTAAAATCACTCAGAGCATATTTTTCAAATGATCAGTTAAAACCATCAGAATTGTCGAGTGGACTTGTATCCTTATATTGTCAAGGTTCACCAAAAACGGGTTACTTATATAATTATCCAGTAGAAAATGAGAAATATGCGAATTTAGTATATCTCGATAATCCATTTCAAATTAAACAAATTTATCTCACACCAATCAGCCTATTAATGATGGTGCGACTCGTTAATATTATAGAATCTGAAACTCAGGTTGAAAAACGTCAGAATGAGAAATGGCTCATTCACATTTTGGATGCAATTGATACTCAGAATGAAGATCACTTAGATCAATATATTGATTTGGCTATATTGGATGTTGATCAAAATAGTGTGTTGCGCAATTATTTTTCTAAGGAAAAATATAAGTTATTTGAGCATATCGATTACGTGCAGTATTTTAGTCAAAAGAATACGCTTGACGGTTTTACAACGGCATTATCTACGGGGACGTTAGACAGCGCTGCACTATCATTGTCAACCTTAAAAATGCTTGAGACACTTCATGCATTTAAAGACAAGAAATCTTTAATAAAGAAATCGATTACTTCCGAAAATAAGTTTGATGATCCGACCGATATTTATCGAAAGCCTAAGTCTGAAAATATCCAAAAGTTGAGCACAGGGTATCATTGTGCCGCAGAAATTAAAAAAGGATTGATAGGGCAATTTCAAGGTAGAAAAAAGACCGAGACAATTAAGCAATTGTCAGAAGATATTCAGTCACTTAAAGAAAGTTACAATAATCAGAAGTATGAAATAGCTAAAGATATTGCGCTTGTGAGTGTTCAGATTGCCTTGATGACATGGTATCGGGATTACCTCGTGAGTGGTCAATCTTCAAATGTTTCTAGAGCAAAAGACGGAATTGCACTGAGTTCCTTGGATACCTACAAATCATCATTCGCTGAAGATCTTTTTATGTATGTTGTTACTCATGACCTTGATCTTCTGAAGATGGATGAAGAACAATTTGAGGGAGCATATGAGTATATTTTAAGTGAAAAATTTATTGCTGATAAGCGACGACAACATAAAGCATCTAAAAATAATGTTAGGGAGGTGAAATATAATAGCTATGGTAAAGCTGTAAAAAATTTAAAAAAATTTCATAGCAGTTTAATTCACAATTTTGGTGCTCCTCGAGTAAATTATTTAGACCAGTTAAAATCTGATGATCTTCAGATGTGTAGAGCATCATATATAACTCCAGTGATGTGGGTGCATTTTAATAATTTGATTGATCGCCAAGTTGATTTGAGTAAAGAACAAAAAAGTATATTCAAAATAATTTGTATGCTTGCTTACCGCACAGGTTTAAGGATTGGTGAGATTCTTGGGTTAAGGCTGAGAGATTTGGCTATGACGGATTTGGATGTTAAAACAATTGGCTATGAGCGATATTATTATTTAACAGCAAGCAATCCTCAATTTTTTAAAATCTTCATTCATAATAACTATTATCGTCAGGTTAAAACGGAAAATGCAAAACGAGGAATCCGTCTTGATGAGTTGCTAACTGAACGTGAACTGAATGAATTTATTGGCTTAATCAAAAAGCATCTTAATGTAAAAGTTGATCAAAGAAGGTTGGGGGCAGAAGATTGTTTTATCTTCCAAGATGAATTTGGTCAAATTTTTTCATCTCGTTTTATTGGTGCTAAGACAAAGGAAATTTTTGATACTTTATTCAATAACGAACCACACGATTATTCCTTTCATAGCTTTAGGCATACTGCGACAAACAATTTAGCTTTAATTTTGAAAGGAAGTGAAGCGTTAATCAGAAGTTGGATTGGCTACTCACCTGATCAGATTGCCAAAATTAAAAATTATTTATTGGGTAATACGGAAAGTATTGCTGGACGTCAGGATGTTTGGAAGATTTTGGCACATTTTATTGGCCATTCATCTATTGAGATGACAGCCAACTATTACCTGCATTTTGGTTCAATGTTAGTCGGGGATGCATTATGTCCAGATGAAAGTAAAATATCAGCAAATATTGTAAGAGCTTTACTCTCTTGCAGAGTATTCAAGAAACAATTGAATACGTCGCAAATGAAAGAGAAGCTTGAATTAAAAGAAATCTTAGAGAAAATAGCCCCCAATTCAAAGATTATTCAAGACGCAATATTTCCTGATCCGTGGCATACTCCGATATTAAAATGTGAAGATGTAGAGCAAACTGATCATGTAGCCGAAAGGCTCAAACTGAAATCAGAATTGAATGATATTATAGATGTACTTTCAGGAAAAAATGAAAATCTGAAGTTGAAAGAAATTGGGAGAGACTTGGCCTCAAACCTGTATAAAAATAGACACTATCAACAAAAAAACGATATTTCTCAAAGTAATCCTTTAGACATGCTGTTAAAGCATATCAATAGAAATAAGTCTGGAAATGTATTTAGCGAAGCTGATTTTAAAATTTTCACAGCTTTACTGGATAGTAACTTTATGCTGGATTATTTTGAGCGCCGTATTCGTCTTATAGATGCTCGTATGGAGGTGTATATCCAAAGCGAACTAGAGCATCAGGAGTTTGACCAATTTTGTCAGGAGCTTAAAGCCATAGATAAGCAGTTTTTTCAAGGAACAATTAAAATACCCAAACGGTCATGGGAGGAAATAGAAGCTCAACTTAGAAAGGCCAAAAGTAAAAAAGGGGTAAGTCTGATAATTAGTAATGACAACTATAAAGATAATGTGTGTCAAAAAATCTTGAGTGATTTATTTTTAGCAGTCATCTATCGCCGTTGGAAGTTAGCTCAAATCAATGACTAATCACAGCGTTAAATAATTTAACAGGTTTGGAAATCCCATTACTTAAAAAAATGGAGGCGAACTCAATGAAACATACGTATATAGATGTAGATCACTGTATTCAAGAAGCTTTACAAGGGAGTATTGTCCACTTAAACGATAATTTATATTTTTTAAGTGCTGAAACAGCCTTACAGCAAGTCCTTATACCTGAGCATGTTTGCTGTACAGCACCATACTGGATCATTGGATATGAGTTGCCTAAGCCGATTCAAAATAAACAGGAATTAGAGTCATTATTTGCATGGCATAACTTTTTTATTGAATTTGCTAGCAATGCTGATGAATTTAAAGATTTCAATCCTAGAGATGAGTGATTAACCCTTATAGTGTCTTATCCATTCTAATTTTTAAATTTATTAGTGTGAGTACACGATAACTTCAGTCTGAACTGGATATAAAAGGATGATTTGTGACTAGAAGTGTAAAGAAGCAACTCAGTTTCTTTTTAATCGTACTTTTCGGAGTGATTAGCTATAATTATGTAGCTACTCGCCCAGTAGAAAATACAGCGGTTAATTCCAACGTTCGAGAGCGTGAGCGAGCATTTATACAAAAACGCGCTGAATACATAAAAAATCACGGCGAGAAAAGTATAGCTGAGCAAGAAATTAATAAAGAATTGGCACTCAGAAGAGGGCATTCTTTAATTAATAGTTCGTCTTCGTACCAGAGTGCTGAAGAGCAAGATCTTGAAAAACTTGTAAAGTGAGACATATTATGGGAGATCTAATTATTTCTAAAGATAATGCGAAAATATTCGCTGAATCCGCAGCAAAAAATTAGTAAGATGAAATAATAAAGTATGACGATCTCAGGTCTATACTAAATGCAACTAATCAACCTCCTATGAAAATCGTCAGAACTGGTAAAGATGTCATGGAGTTTTTAGAGGATTGATTTTTAAGACATTGTTTTATTTTTATTTGATCGCTGTGATTTTAATGAAGTATTGCGGGATCATTACTCAATTTTAATTTATGTCATAATTTATTAATCTTAATTTCAGATAAAAATCAAGGAAAAAATTAATGTCGAGAAAGGTAATAATGACTACAAATGAAAGACGTCTTCAAGCATTAAATCAAATGCGTGCTAGCTACCGTGGTGTACAGCTTTTAAGGCAAGATAGAATTAAACTGATTCAACATGGTGCAGTTGTTCAATCCCATGAAGGTTCGATCAATGACAGTGATCGTACTCTGTGTGATGATTTATCAATAGAAGTTGATGAATGTGATATGTTAAAAAAAACGGCTGAGACGATGTATGCCTCTACAGGTGATACAATTTGGTTGAGTTTTTAAATATACAATTCAAGTGCTTTCTGTTTTTTAATGAAGAGTGCTCAAAATTGCTTGAGGAAGTCTTCAACTGAGATTTCTTGTTCTACATAGAAAACACCATTTGGGTCTGCTTTCATTTTTTTAATAGAATTACCTTGGATTTTATGGATATCGAGTAGGTCTTTAAGTATTTGATCTGCAATTTTATTCTTCCAATCATTTTCAGGATCTAAAGGAATCGACATGAGTTTCTCCTAGTTCAGATGTGGTATAAATTTCATTATCAGTATCGCAGAAAATTTGAAAATAAATTGATGTAGGGAATAAAAATGGCTGAATGCAGTTACGCCTATTGAAGAGCATGATGAGTTTTTATCTATCTGCGAGCTTTTGTAATTCATCTCTATGTTGATGAATTACACGTTTTAAATGATGTAATACAATACGTTGTGTTGCTTGGCTGTTGTCAAATACCATAGGTATAATTTCAATAATTGGGCGTGATCTTTGTTTTACATTTTTAAAATCTATTAGTCTTCTCATTTTTTTCCATAAAATTTTAATGGTGTGATGTAATTTTATACTAATGAGAACCATGAGCTAAAGTTTAAAAGTCCTAACTGTACTATTAAGTATCAAAAAACTATGTGACGTCACTTATTTTAGGTTTTGATAGGGCTGATACTTCATCATTGATATGGCAAAAAAATTTAAAATCGAGTTATCTGACGCTTTAAAAAGGTTTTAGAAAAATATATCTACTTAAATCTCGATGATAAAATTTTCTCTAAATCCATTTTTCCCTTGCTCTTGTGGGTACCCTAAAGGATTGATCACTAATCTACATCCATCGACTACAGTATCCACTGATGTATGCGTATGTCCTGAAACCCATAACTTAAAGCCTTTGACATCTAAATCATTAATAAAATAGGGGTTAAGGGCTGATGCAACAGGATGCGTACCCCAATATGGATCAAGACAAGCTAAATGAGGCGGGAAGTGAGTAATGACAATCACATTATCTTGATCCTTAAATTTCATAATATTTTCATGATATTTTTTAAATAATTCTATGTAGTCATTAGCAGTTATCGTTCGATGATCATTGTCAATCATGATTTGATCAAAATCATAAATCGATTGTTCAGCATCTTTTTGGGACTGTAAAAGTACCTCAGGAGATGTAAGTGGTGAATTGGAGCGAAAGTTCGTAAACAGCGTGCCGCCAACAAATATTTTATCTTGAATTTTGATATGGTTGTCATCAAGTAATGCATTTTTTGGGTAGTTTTCTTTCAAGAAATTCACGACTGAACTGTAGTTAGAGCTGTAGTAATCATGATTACCTAAAACAAAGATAAATTTTTTATTGAGAGATTTACATTTTTCGGCAAACTCAATTGCACCACTTAAGCGATTCGAAAAATCGCCAGCATGAATAATGACGTCAGCTTGTTCTGATATCGAATATTTGGAATTATGAGTATCCGATAAAATTTGCAGTTTCAATCTACTTCCCTTATTAAAATACGCCGTTCAAATATATACATCTTCATTCGAATAAGTTTACATCAACTAAATATTAGAAATTATAAGATACTCATCTGTATCCTTAAGCCTATAAAAATATAGGTAATTATTTTTGAATCAATTGATCAAATATTAATCATAAAATTTGACCAATTGAATTTATGCACATAAGATAAAGATGTTACAGCAAAATCTGTGACCAGGCGTGGAAACCTGAATTTACTACAGAAGCAGTAAACCGCTTTGGCGGTTTTTTGCGTTAAATATGTTTAGTCTATCGTAATGGTAGGCCAAGCAGGGCAGTCTATGACTGGCCGTCTTCTGTAGTACGGTATTTCCACCCCTGTTTGGCTTGCCTCCATCTCGTGGAAAAGTTGGAAGCTTGTTTGTAATTAATTACTACAGGAACTAGACATGAACACTTTCTATAACATCCCTTATTTTCTCAAAGCTATTTCTTCTGTTCTTAAAGAATAAAATTTTCGAAATAAATTTTCGTCATGTTTAATTAATTTTACTTTTATAAATTTCGTAATCTTACGAGATATAGAGAAGTATTGCCTAGAGAAAATAAAATGGCCCGTACTAAGCTTTTAACCAATATTATTCAAAGAAAAATGATGGTGCCTGACGAAATGTCGCACTCAAATCTGCACCATAACTTTGAAATATCACTTTATGACTTCGCCAACCATGAGATTCTAGAAAAACTATATAAAGCAGACAATCAACGCTCCACAGAGTGCTGGAGCCCTGCTGAAATTCAGGAGTTTATTCTAAACTGTTTGAATGATCGTAATGTCAATTTATGCGTTCGCTATTGGAAAGATGCTGCTGGTAATATTTATATCATCGATGGTGGGCACAGGATTTCAATTATCTATGCTTGGATCAAAAGATACTTTATTGATGAGCAAGTAATAGGAGCCCCAAAATTCACGGCACCACAAAAACGAGATATTCGTCAGATTCGTAATCGATTAGGTGGATTAGCTGATTTTCAAGAGTTATGTAGCGATTCTGAGTTTCAGCAAAAATTAAAATCAACCAAAATTAATTTTATTGAAGTGATTGGGACACCTGAGGAAGCTCGAAAAGCCTTTTGTTCAATCAATTCGGATACGAAGCGATTAGATCCAGATGAAGAATATCATTTACAAAATAGGGGGAGTGATGCTTTTTATGTGATTTATGCGTGTTGTTATATAAACGATAATAAATCCAACTTGGCTGAACTGAATTACGAGCGGATAAATGAAGTGATCACTTTGGGTGAGCAAATTCATGATCATCTTTTTAAGATAATACTTTTAGAGCCAGATTTAACACACGGTAAAAAAATCGGCTTGGTCAATGAACTCCTGAATATCATGTTTGGTGATACTAGTCAGAATACTGTGAATATAGACCAAGGTCAGCGTGTAGAAAATTTAATGCTAAAACTTAGAGTTGTGCTGTGTCGTATCGCTACACCACCAATTAGTATTCGGATTCCAAGTTTGGGCTTACACCCAAAACTATATTTTTATAAAGATAATCGTTTTCAAGTGACATCCTTTTTGGCCTGGTTCTCTATCGTCTGTGAAATTGAAAAAGACTGTTTTGAAATACAGAATAAAAAGATAGATTTTATTGGATTTACTCGAGCACGCCGTGGTGTTGAAAGTTTAATTGAAAAAATTCCTGTGGCCATCAAAGAAACTGTCGGTAAGTTTGGTAGTGGGATCAGATCACATGAGCGATTGAAGAACGTGTATCAAGCCTTTATCTGTATTGGACTCAATATGGATTTAGATTTTGAAGATGAAGTTTGTTTGAACACCGTCATTCTTTCGATGAGTCAATCATTTGATTATATTAATTTTAATGATTTTTACCTTGACCGTTTTGGTGGTGATTATGATGAGAGTATTGTTGATGATGTTGTGAGCTTTGTGCAATCAGTAAGACCATCAAAGAAGAAAAAACCTCTAAATTTTTCACTCGCGGCCAAAAGAAACCTGTATCAACGTGAGGAAAGGAAAACTTGGAGCTATTGCGAAGTATGTGATAGCGCTTTATACCTTGAATCGACTGAAGTAGATCATCGTGAATCGAAAGCAGAAGGTGGTTACGGTGTTTTAGAAAATGGAGCAATTATTCACCCGATATGTAATCGTTTTAAGTCAGATCGTGATTTAGATGAAGTAAGGGCTGATTTATTTGACTAAAAATAAGGGAGCATTGGCTCCCTTATTTTTTTGTTTTTTAGTAGACTGAGTTTAGTTTTTAGCCTAAGCAACCAATATGAAAACAATAGACTATTACAACCAATACGCAGATCAATTTTTACAAGCCACGTTGTATGTGGATATGGAAAGCCTATACCAACCATTTTTAGCTGAGTTGCCAGATTCAGCACGCATCCTGGATTTAGACTGTGGCTCAGGGCGTGACACTTTGGCTTTTAAAAATAAAGGCTATCAAGTTGATGCTATCGACTATTCTGAAGTATTGGTCGAACGAGCGAGCCAACTGACTGGTATCGCTGTTCAGCAGCAAAGTTTTTATGAGCTTGATATACATGATGTTTATGATGGGGTATGGGCATGTGCCTCTTTACTACATTGTGCTCGTAATAGACTCCCTGATGTTTTAAAACGTATTCATGCTGCATTACGCCGTGGCGGTGTGTGCTATATGTCTTTTAAATATGGAACAGCAGATAGAGTAAAAGGCGGTAGAGCATTTACTGACTTAAATGAAGAGCAGGCTCAGGAATTGTTAGACCAGTTGAATGGGGTTAGGGTATTAAAACAGTGGATTACAGTAGATCAGAGACCTGATCGCGATGAGAAGTGGCTGAATGTACTTTGGGAAAAGGTGGTTAATAATTGGCTGTAAGTTATTAATTTATATATTATTAATATTATCATCCTTGTGCGCACTGTGCAAAAAATTAAATAAAGTTTTTTAATATTAATTGGCCTTTATAAATCGGCTCCTGAGTATGATTTGTGGTGTAGTGGGCAGCAAAGGGAAATGCCGTAAAAGGTTTAGAGTTCAAGAACAAGCAAAATTTATCTAGGAGAGTGGAATTAATCCATCACAATAGAAACGTCTTTAGTCTTATTTTGATAGAAAAAAAATGATAAAACATCGTAATATAGCTAAAGACATATAGTTAGACGTACTTAGTGTTACACCTTTCTGTATGCTTCAGCCAATTCCTAAGCTGTTTTAGGATTTAATCTAAAAACTAATTAGATTTTAAAAATTATATTTTGGGGTAATGCATGCGTTTTGTTGATGCTTTGGGCGTATTATCTAAATCATCATCATTTGCAGTTTCGACTGAAAGTGATCGTGATGAAGGCCTAACTAGAATCAAATCTAATTTGTATGTCGCGATGCCTATTGAAGAGGATTTCATGTCCTTGTTGGCACAGATCAGTGAAGAATCGAAAAAAATTATTTTTTTATGTGGCAGTAGTGGTGATGGTAAATCTGAGCTAATGCTTCGTGCGAAACAAGCATTTACACAACATTATATACATTTTCATTTGGATGCGACTCATAGTTTTGAGCCTCATGATAATGCAATAGTTACACTAGATCGAATTTTTGATGAATTTGATAAAGGAAGTCATTCACTAGTCATTGGCATCAATATTGGAATGTTGGGTAACTATTCAGAAGAAGCTAAAAATAAAAATATTAGCGATAAAATTAAAAAATATTTAGAGTTCAAGGAGAAGTCTGATGATTTTAATTTTGTAAACTTTGAAGACTATCCAAAATTTGAAATTACTGAGACTAACTATAAAAGTGACTTCATTACGAGGCTTTTGAAGAGAATTACATCACCCTCATCAGAACTTTATCAACTCTATATAAAAGACGAGTCTGAGGGCTTAAATAGTACTGATTATCTTAAATTCTTAAATTATAAGCTTTTATGTAATGAGAAAGTACAGGAAGTTGTTGTTGAGTTATTGTTGAAAGTTAGATTATTCAGGAATCAATTTATTACGGCAAGAACCTTTTTAGATCTAATTTATGAATTAATTTGTCAAAAAGATTATTTGTTTAATAACTTATTTAGTTGTAATAATAATGAAATTTTAGAAAAAGTCATTGAGTTTGACCCCTCTAGATTAAGAACCAAAACGATTGACCGGTTTGTTATAGGTTACGAGCTTGATAGTCTTACTCAAGAATTTGAAATATTTAAACAGAGTTTAAAAGCAGAGTTGATGATTGGAAGTTTAAATAACTCAAATTCTTATATTCGTTTGTTTTACATATTAAAATTTGAAGATATAGGGAATAATTTTCATAAAAAATTCACAGAGGATTTTTCTGAAAGTTTATTGTCTAATTATTTAGAGGTTTATAGACATCATATTTATTATGATGCCGTGAAATCACGCTCTGTATTGCGAAATTTTTATAATAAAGAGCTGCTTAGTGCGATTAGAAGCTATATCAATAAAAAAGCACCATATTTAGGCGATGAACAATTTTTAATAGCTGAATATGATGAGTATAAAGTGATTTCCCATTTAAAAATCGGTCCTGATTTTTCAGCTCTCGAGAAAGATCAGCCCAAATATAACAATGGTCATTTTGATGTTTACATCCGAATTAAGGATTTTTGTGATGAAGAAAATGATCCTACATTAGTATTTAGTGTAGACATTAATTTATATGAACTTCTCAGTAGGCTTAGAGCTGGATATAGACCAAACAAAAATGATAGAAGTGTTGTTGTCATGCTAAATGAAATAGTAAATAGATTACTAATTTTTGCAAATAAATCTAATCAAATAAATTTCAAATCTAGTTTTGAAGAAATTAAATTTATACGTGAAGATAGTTGTATCGAGGTAGGGTATTAATGTTGAGTCTAACTACTGATCTAAAGCCATCAAGCAATAGTATGGCTAGCTTCTATCCTATTAGTACAAATGAAAATAGCAACGATTTCAATTGGGAGCATGTAACGAGTTTATTCTTAAGTGAGTTGTATGGGCTACTTGCTGAAAAAAAGTTAAATAAATTCGAAGTTGATTTAAAAGCATTCCAAAAAGATTTTGAGTTAACGTTTAAAGATGAAGTCCAAAATGAAAAAGCTTGGAAAATGGTCAATGATATTTATTTTTTAAAAAATAATATTGCCAAGATTTCGCCTAAATTACGTATTTTTTCTCTGTCAGAAGATACACAAAAGTTATCAGCTGAAAAGCGTATAGTTGCGCTACTTAAAACACTGCTACTTGAAAAACATATTTATAAAAATGATGTAAATAACTTAAATTTCATCGAACAAAAAATTTATGAGTCATTTGAAAAATCTTTCCCAAGTAGGCTGCCGGATTACGAAGGAATGTGCTCTTATTTGCCAAAGCTATCGAATATCTTCGGTAAAGATCTCATTTTTTTAACAAATCATTCAAAATATTTTTTAGAGAATATTCAGCTATTTTTAGAGTTATATACATTTTTGTATACAGCGCAACTCTCCATTGCCATAAATGGTTGGAAAGAAGCCGATGAGCCACCTATTAAAGCTTGTTATTTTATCTTAGATACTGAAAAAGCAAGTCGTGAGCGTGCTTCGCTACAAAGAAGTGGCTATAAATTGGTAGAGAAAGGGCTAGATTCAATCTTTCCAACTTTAGCTCTGTGTGAAAGTTTGCAAAATACGACCGAGCAAAAAATACCATTGTGGAAATTAGTCACAAAATTCAGTGAAGTTGATCTTGCGAACTTAGAGCAATTTTATGAAGCGTTTGCTGAAAATAGAAGTTTAAAAATCAAAGATCATAAGTTTGTTGATGTCGTATCTGCAATTGATGCATTACAGCATTTGTTTAAAGCGCAATTTGCAAAGGGTGAAACGAGAGCAAGCCGAAATTCAAATGTTGTTCGTACCATCAAAAATACTATTTTGAAACCATTTACGCAGACTCGAGGAAGTGCAGGTACTGTCTTCGTGCTCACTCAGGAATATTTGCTGTTATTAACGAATTTAGTAATTGGCGATAGAGAAAAGTTGCGCTTATACGAAGTTATTACAGAATTAGAGTCGCGAGGAATTTATTTTGATAAAGAAAGTAGAAAAGCGTTAGTTAATTTTTATGAGCGTTTGGGTAATGTTGAAAAAATGAGTGATAGTGGGGATGCAATCTATGTCAAAAAAACAATATGAAGATTTTTTGGTTGAACTATTTTTTGACTGGGCAAAAAATCACTTAAAAATTGGTGAGAAACTCCACTTTAAATCACCAGATGATGAAAATAGTCTTAAGTTATTTGAGGCTTTTCATCGAAAGTTAGAAACATTTTTTTACTTACACCAAGAAAAAATTCATTATCTCAACTTAAATGGATTGAGGATCATTCCTGTTCTTCACTCTGATGATGAACAAGGCTATTCTGAAAATTATATTTCTTATTTAAGGGATCATGTTTCAAGTCAAATCGGGGAATTTAAAGACTCCATTTTACTAATCATTCATAATTCATCGTTAGATACATTAAATAATTCATCTAAAGATTTAACCTTGGCCGATAGTATTTGGAACCCTAAATCTATTTACCTGGCCTTATTAAGTTATATAGATGAAAGTTCTTTTAAAGATCATACGATTTCTAAGCAATTATTAAACCATCAGTTTGAAATAATTTGTGCCGATGGCGCAACCATGTTTGGTTTTAGAGAACTGTTTAATGCAGTTCAAGATGGAAAAATTGAATTTAATGAGCTTGGTTATCTGAATGACGCCGCGCTAATTGACTTAAAACAGGCAAGTATTACCCAAATTGAGCAAAGGCTAGATGCAAATAAGCGCCTTAAAGAAGATATTGAATATATCGTTGAGCAGTTTCCAACAGAATACGTCGAAAAATTGGTTGATTTAGATTTTAGTGAAAAGTTTATCAATAGATTTTTTTCTGACGATGATTTGAATTCTTGGAGAAGTACACTCGATTACGGTGAATGTTATCAAGAACGAATAAAAAACTCTGTTGATCTGATTGAGTTTGCTGAATTGAATTCTTCTGCGATTAAAGAATATCATCGCACCAAAGGCGCTATATCTCAAAAAAGTAGTTTGGCAAGTCGTGATCATCATTTGATTTTAGAGGTTGTTCCTGATCATTTGTCAGTTAATTTAGATTTAGTATTTATACAAGGACAATTATCTGAAGATGATATTAAAGTATCCTCTAAATTTAAGAAGCTTTTAGATTATAAAGTTAACAACCGTTCTAATAAAAAAACGGTGTTAAGTATAGAAACGGAATTTGAGGGTATACCTAAGTATCTAAATTTTGAAATCAAGAGATCAAAGCCTAAAGAGTGTTTCAAATTTAGAGTATTACTTATTCCAGAAAATACATTTCCTGTAAGTTCGTTTGAGGATAAATTTTTATTGGTACCGAATAAAGAATTAATTATTCTTGAAACGGACCAATCAGATTTTACTTTTGATTCATCAAACCGCTCAGCTTATATACTGTCACAGTGTGGCGAAAGTGTTGATACAGATGAGTTTGGTTCAGTAGATTTTGAGAAGCTTCTCAATACTGAGGAGCAAGTTAATTTTAGTATCAAGAAAAAATTACAAACTTTGAACTTTGAAATACAAGGTATTCTTTCAGTTTCGAGTTTAAACCTACCTTTAATTTTTAATACTGATTCCTATCAGTATTTCTTTAATGATCAAGTGTTTGGAATCTACAATACTAAAAACTCTAGAATTTCATTTTTAGGTCGAGAGTACAAAACTAAAAATGAGTATAAAAAACTATTGGAATTAGAATTAGAGCTTATTTCTAAAAATTTACTTTCTACTGCGACAGTCCGTGGAGATGAAATTTCTATTGATCATTTAGAAGAACTTTATCCTGAACTACATCATTCTTATACAGAACTTTATCGTTATTTAAAGAATCGAAATACAGCGTTAAGTTTAGTTTCTTGGGGGGCTGAATTCAGAGCAATCGTGAATCGGGTTATTGCAGAATATGTAAAGCTCATTCATGAGATTCCAACGGAGCGTATGCTTTCTGATCGAGATAAAATTCTAGTAAATTTAGGATTTAGTGAGCTAGATGGAAAGGAATATATCAATCCATTTCATCCATTGAATCTTTCATATTTTTTAAATTTAATGAATGAATGCTTAAAGGATTCGACAGGCTCTTTTAAAAATCTGCATGCCACAACATTGCGCCGTTTAAGTGCAGAAGGTTTGATTCCATTCAACTGGCATGCTGAGCATGATTTTAGTTATAGCCAAGCAGTTGTGGAACACCCAATGTGGATTCAAGTCATTCCACATAAACAAACTCAGTTAAATTATATAAGACCATTGGTTCGACAAAAAACATCTGAATTTGTCGAAGCTTTTAAAATCTTATTCAATCAAGGTGAGCGAGATACCTTATTAATAAACTCCATTCATAATGGATTTAATCAGGAATTATTCTTAGGTTTAGTTGGTTTTGTTCAAAAACTTAAGTCTAAAAATATTCCTAAAATTCATGTCAATATCTATGATGATGAATTAAAGGTAACATATTTTGATCAAGTTGCAGATGCTGTGAGTCAAATGCATTTAAAGCAATTATGTAAACTGTCATTGGTAGATGGTAATGCAGATCAAATAGCGGATTTGATTAGAAGAAGAATTACGTACAGTAAGTTTGAAATTAATCGTTGTGAAGATTTTAAATACGCACATCTGACATTTGTACGTAATAATACTCCTGTTGAAGTTGCTAACGTTGATTTAAAAGCAGAAAAATCAGGCATTGCGTGTAATGGTTTGCTGGCTGGAGAAACTTCTTATCATCAGCAAAATACATATTTTACAACTGCAGGTATAAAAGGAATTCCTAGTGACAAGCCTGTGGTACAAATTGTTCAGCGTTATAGTGCTTTAAGTTACGCAGCTTGGAAAAATCAAAACTTTTATGAGTCCAATGGTCTGTCTTTAAAGGTTTCAAACCAACTCCAAAGATTGCTTGATCGTGCTTATGAAGATAGTTTATGGACGGTCATTATCGATCCAAAAGTAACCTTAGATTTCTTTAAAACCCAGCAAGATGTAGTCTTAATTCACTACTCAGATAACTATACGAATTCTGCGCACTATGATGCGATTACAGTAACGAAACGCCGTGATCTTTATGATCAGATTTTGAGTCAGGGTCAATCCGGTCGTATTGATGAGTTCAATGCATTTAATGGTGAATGGCTGTTAAAAATGCTGACGTTACCTGAAAAAGACCGTCGAGAGAAAAAAAGTATTATTGCGGCTTATAAATACGTGAATTCACTTATATACAAGAGCGATATTATCTGGGTTCCACTCAGTGTGGCAGAAATGATTCGTGTATCAGGTAATATTGGTCTGAAAATGAGTGAGTCTGATTTTAGTGCTTATTGTAATCATGTGAAAACAGGACCGATATCTGATGATGTTGTCTTTGTAGGTTTTAAAGACCAGCAGATGTACTTATTGCCGTTAGAAGTAAAGGTTGGTCAAAAACAAAAGCATGATAAAGGTATTATTCAGGCTAAAAAGTTAAAAAGATATTTAGAAACACGATTATTTGGACGTCAGGATTTGGTCGGACATATTTATCGCGGTTTATTCATTCGACAAATTATGATGCAAGTCGAAAAATATCAGCTATATCAAATTTATCCTGAAAATTACTTTGATGAATTGCTTAAAAAAAGAGAGTGGTGGTTAGGTGGTAATTATCAGTTAGCCAATATTCAAAATTATCCTCAAGCCTTTGTTTTAGCTTTTGTAGAAAGTGATACATTCTTCCAAGAAAAATTTGATTTAGAAGAAGATATTCTTGTAATCAAATTACCAGGTGCTTGCCAAAATAAATTTATTTCTGCGCCGTTGAAGAATTTGCTTGAAGAGACTGATAGTAAAAATTTATTTAATATTCCCAACTCATACATTCTGAATGGTGATACATCCTACATTGAAATAGATCTGGATGAATCAGGTGATCTGAATGATCAAGCGCCGAATTTTACTTTAGATGAAGTAGAAGCTGAAATTGTCTCAAAAGAAGAATATCAGCATAATTTATTTGATTTTAGTTCTGATTCGCTACAGTCTGAGG
>NZ_VOYE01000042.1:0-2063 GCF_013420765.1 Acinetobacter sp. YH01009
TTTCGTATAACCTCTATTATGTTAAATAATTAAGGATAAAAGCTTTATTACTAAATAGAACAGTTGCTTAAAGCAGTATAGAGTTAAGTTTGCATTTTAATATCAAGTTGTCTTTCAGCACCGATAATCACCATACGAATCCCATTTTCAAAAATGTCATCCGCATTCATATTTTGTAAGGTATTCACTCCTTGGAGCATGAGTGGATATATAGTTGGATCGGCTTCGAATGGTGGGTCTGATCTTATTTCTTCTTGCTGCTCCTCAAGGACCCACCCAACAATAAACCTTCCTAATGTCATAAGTAATGCAACTGCTTCAACAGGAGAAAACCCAGCATGAGATAACAGCGCAACTTGGGCCTCAATCGTGTTGAAATGTCCTTGACTGGGGCTAGTTCTTGCATGTAGACGAGCACCATCACGGTAAGCTAGTAGTGCTCGACGAAAGCTTACAGAATTAGCGAGCAACCAATCTTGCCATGTCATCCCATCGATGGGTAAAGAAACTAAATGGTGTTCATTTATAATGGTTTCCGCCATTGCTTCCATTAACAAGGATTTATTCTTGAAATGCCAATATAGAGTTGGAGATTTAATACCCAATCGTTGAGCTAGCTTGCGTGTGGTTATTGAATCTATGCCTTCTTCATTCAACATATCCAATGCGGTACGCAGGACTATTTCACGTGTCAGACGTTGAGGTGCAATATCTTTTTTACTCATAAATCTATCACTGATAGGGAGTGTGTGAGAGAATATTAATTCTATCATTGCTAGAGAAGGCATTTGTGAAGAAATCATTGAGCGTGATTTTAATCACTATATTTCTGGATGCTGTTGGGATTGGTTTAATTATGCCGATCTTGCCTGAATTATTACGGTCATTGGCTGGAGCTGAAGCAGGCGGTGTTCACTATGGTGCTTTATTAGCTGTGTATGCTCTGATGCAGTTCATTTTTGCACCTATCCTTGGAGCGTTGAGTGACCGATTTGGACGTCGACCTGTATTAATTATTTCAATTGCTGGTGCAACGGCTGATTATCTCCTAATGGCTGCTGCTCCTTCTCTATTGTGGCTATATATTGGTCGTATTTTTGCGGGAATTACAGGTGCCAACATGGCTGTTGCAACAGCTTATGTTTCAGATATTACTCCAGCCCATGAGCGTGCAAAAAGGTTTGGTCTCCTTGGAGCTGTCTTTGGTATTGGGTTTATAGCGGGTCCGGTAATAGGTGGAGTTTTGGGTGAATGGAACTTACATGCACCGTTCTTTGCTGCTGCTTTTATGAATGGGATTAATTTAATAATGACAGCAGTCTTATTAAAAGAATCAAAACACAGCAATAAAATGACTGAGAAGGTTCAGGAGCAATCAATATTAAAGAAATTATCCTATTTGATCACTCAACCTAATATGGCTCCATTGCTTGGTATCTTTTTAATTATCACATTGGTTTCACAAGTCCCCGCAACTTTATGGGTTATCTATGGGCAGGATCGTTATGGCTGGAGTATATTTATTGCAGGTGTTTCCCTTGCTAGTTATGGAATATGCCATTCTATTGCACAGGTTTTTGCTATCGCCCCTATGGTAAAGAGGTTTGGAGAGAAAAATACGTTGTTATGTGGAATAGCTTGCGATGCAATTGGTTTACTTCTTTTATCTATTGCTGTTGAAGAATGGGTGCCTTTTGCGTTGTTACCATTGTTTGCCCTTGGTGGAGTAGCCGTTCCTGCTTTGCAAGCAATGATGTCCAGAGGTATTAGTGATGAAAGACAAGGTGAATTACAAGGGCTATTAAGCAGTTTTAATAGTCTGGGGGCTATAATTGGTCCTGTATTAGTTACTAGCCTCTATTTTATGACTCAGGCATCAGCTCCTGGAATGGTATGGGCATTAGCTGCAATACTTTATGTAATCACCCTACCCTTATTGCTTAAGTATCGCCTGAATAAATATTCTGGAGTTCCATAAAATATTTAATTTATTGGTTTAAAAACTAATGGATTCTATAGTTTATCTAAAATTAACATAATACACGTTATACGAAATGCTCTTT
>NZ_VOYE01000043.1:0-2063 GCF_013420765.1 Acinetobacter sp. YH01009
ATAATCAGCGAAGAATTCAAAAAGGCTTGGATTTTAAGACACCAAATCAAATGGCAGAAGACTTTTATCGGTTAGCTGCCTAGAATCTCCCAAGTGAAAGTCTCCTGCTAATTCAGCACACATCACTGTTGATAAATTTTCTAAACAAAAAGGATCAAACTAATCTATAAGCTTTGTGGGTTAGAAAAAAAATAACTCACTTTGCATTGATCATATTTAAATTCTTGTTTTATCCATAGCACTAACCTATTAATTTTAAAAAATAATAGGTACTGGCTAAATAGCAAATCGATACATATCTTTTTCATAGAGGAAATATGATTTTAGTAAGTTCTTGTCTGGCTGGCTTAAAGGTACGTTATAACGGGACGCATAGCTTAAACGAAAAAATCGAAAAATTAGTCAAAGATGGAAAAGCTACTATGGTATGTCCAGAGATTCTTGGCGGTTTATCAACACCACGCGAACCTGCCGAGATTTCGGGAGGTAATGGCGATGATGTCTTAGATGGAAAAGCCTGTGTAATTGAAAAATCAGGAAAGGATGTGACTTCAATCTATATTGAAGGGGCATATAGAACTTTAAAAAAAGTTCAATTATTAAAAGCTACTCTGGTAGTGCTTAAAGAAAATAGCCCTTCATGTGGTAGTTCAATGATTTACGATGGTCAATTTAATGGGAATAAGATCTATGGCAATGGAGTTACCTCCGCTTTGCTTAAACGTCATAATATAAAAGTCATTTCAGAAGAAACTTTTTGGCAACTTTTACCCTAGTTCCTCCGCTTTTATTTAAAATCTTCATGCAACTCCAACCACGCCCCCCTTTGCAATATCAAGTCTCTTCGGTATTTAGAGATATAGTGAGGTAATAATCTAAGAAGCATATCCATTACTTCCACATCAGTTAAAAAGTAGTGGTTCAATTTTATGCTGTAATTCTTTAACAATTTTAGCAAGCTGATCATGTAAAACTAACCAACATTGCTCATGACCTTGCCCAATATATTCATCTATTATGAGTTGCAAAATGTCTTGATCTATCTGACTTAAGAATTCTAAAAACCATGTCGCAGCAACATCCTTGGCAACTATTGTTTTATGATCTAATGTATAAGCTATACGGCATAGCGCTAAAATTTGATTACATTCATCCTGATCGTCTTTCCAATGAGCAATAATTTGTGGATAAGTTTTTTGCATGGCAAATATTAATTGTTCATAGCTAATTGGATTTAACCAATCGCAAATATCAGGTCCAAAGATAGTAATGTTATGTAATTGGGCAGTTTTAAGTAAAATACTAATATCTGGATCAGATTGACTATAAAGTAATTCACCTTTGAGTAATTCTTCTCTCAACCACTCGCCATATTGTAGCTGATATGTATATGGATGATTTTTATTGGTAATACTCCCTTTTTCTAATATCGTAATTTCTAAGGCACGCGCTGTAGCATGACCAATCGGAACAGATATATTTAGAAAATTCTGCGCTAATTGTTTTCTTTCCTGATCGGTAATTTCACGTTCAATAATAACTAAAATATCAAGATCACTTTTATGTTTTAAACCACCATCAACATACGAACCATATAAATAAATAGCATAAAGCTTATCTTTAAAATTTTTTTGTAAAAGCTGTTTTACACTTTCAACTTGGCGACACTCTTCATCATTTAAGCTTTGCATATGATTTTTAATTTAAAAAAATAAGTAATGAATTCATAGAGCATTATACAGAATAAGTGTAAATAATTTAATCAATTAGTAAATAACATACTATTTTTACAATATATTTACTTTCAATATAGAGTTTAATACATAAAACTCTATCAATCAAAAAAAGCTTGAAACAACATCTGAATAGTAAGAGTCATTTCCTCCTCACTTAGAGATGGATCCGGAAATTTGAACAACTCCTATAAGTGATACTCTGCTCCTCAAATGATGTTATAAACATCAATATATGGAGTATTTTATGGCACGTAGACCAAGAAGAAATCATTCAAACGACTTTAAGGCTAAGGTAGCACTTGCTGCGATCAAAGCAGAAAAAACACT
>NZ_VOYE01000044.1:0-1802 GCF_013420765.1 Acinetobacter sp. YH01009
ATCGTCAAAGCGACACGGGGTTTTCTACTAGGCATAATATTGTTCTAAAGGAGTAACCATTGAGAATAAGGTAACAGTAAAAAAAGGGGGTGTAAAGTGTGGGTTATATAAATAATTCCCGAAAGTGGGACAAATGTGCAGTATTACTAAACACTGCACACACGTCCTCCGCCTTCTCCTCGTCGCAGCTCCTCGTCGTCGTTGTCGTCCGAGTGTTCGTTGTTGTCATGTTGTCATGTAGACATGTTTACTTGTTGTCAGCAGGCATAGCCTGGTACTTACCGATCTAAAGCGAAAGGGAGCTTGTAATCAGGGAAAAGGGAGTTTGAGAGTCGTAAAGTATCAGTTCACTCGTAGACACTCGTTCTGTAATTTTTATCAGGAATGCACGCTTCCGCGTTTCTCAAGAAACAGGCAAAAAAAAACCTCATCAAGCGACAAGGTTTCTTTCATAAGCCCAATCAGGTATTCCGACTGGCTTGGCTTCCAATACTCGAATTAACGGTATTACATTGGATTTTTCTTTTGGTGATTTAGTTGAAATATCTATACCGTATTTGAGCATCTCACTACGACAACGGTAAAAAGCGGATTTAGACATAATTTGCTTTAAGTCATCACCATTCAACCAAGTTTGATAAACCATTCTCAGACGTGTAGGTAACGTATCTAAAACATCATCTTTGAGCATATAAACATCACTCAGTTCTAATTTAGATATACATTCTAGGAGTAACTCCTCAGGTGTGTCTATATCCCAATTAGAAAGAATGTGTAAGTGGCGTCTTTTTAGCTCTAATTGTCTAATGAAAGCCTCTATTCGCAAGGATTTATCAGCATATTCGAGCATCTCAGGAGTGCATAATTCAGGGGGTAATTTGTGACCTTTAACCTTGATCTCATTACCTTTGGAGTAACACTTTAGACCCCAACGACGAGAGTTTTTACCAAAATAAGCAGTATCACCAGAGAATTGACCAGCACCACGATGTTTTAAGTATGCAGTTTCACCAACAGCGCGAATCCAAGCTTGGACTTCTCTGCTGTTGTTTAGATGCCATGATTCATTGATGTCTACTCGTGTTAATTCATAGTGACCATCTTGAATAAGATCATATTGGAATGGATCAGGGCATAGACCTAAGGCTTCTTGTTTTAAGAGTTCATCAAAGAATAAACGCATTAAATGACGAATATCATTAGTTCCAAAAAGGTTATGACCTTGAAGAAATTTGACAGGGTTACCAGTGAAATAAACTAAATTTTCAGAATGCGACTGAAGCTGAATTTTGGATGAATGAGAACCCTCAACAGAGAGTTTTTTATTGCATACCCATTCTTGATTACCCAACGAATCAAAAGACATAACCATGCCTGAAATGAGCTTGCTAGGGTCATGTTTACAAGGAAAAAACCCTGAAACGTAATCAATCATAAATCCTGAACCTCCTTAGAAACATCACCGAGAATGGAACTAGCTTCCATAACGAGATTCTGACCGAATTGTTTAACGATCTTTTGTGCGTTTTCCTTATCGGCATGTATTTTTTCTAAGGTGTCTAGCATCTCTGTTAAAACAGGCTCATAAGCTTGTAATAGCTCAACAATAAGTTTTGTCTTAGGTGTGCCGTTTAATTCTGAAATACGGTCAAATAAAGCGTTTAAATCATCAGGCATCGTCAAAGCGACACGGGGTTTTCTACTAGGCATAATATTGTTCTAAAGGAGTAACCATTGAGAATAAGGTAACAGTAAAAAAAGGGGGTGTAAAGTGTGGGTTATATAAATAATTCCCGAAAGTG
>NZ_VOYE01000045.1:0-1659 GCF_013420765.1 Acinetobacter sp. YH01009
CCAGGCCTCAGCATTTTATTATGGTGATCCCCTGGGCGAAATGCGCCTGGTAAGCAGAGTTTTTGAAATGTAAGGCCTTTGAATAAGACAAAAGGCTGCCTCATCGCTAACTTTGCAACAGTGCCATTTTAAGCGTTATGCTAAGCCCAGGAAGCCGCAGGATCTTTTGAACCACAACTGCATTAACGTCCGCTATTCTGATACGAGTGGATTGTACGCCTGGGAATTCGAGAAAGATGCTCAGAAATTCAGTCTGAAAGTCAAAGGGCAATATATTGCGAACAGCACGATTCATCAGCTCGATGCAGCATTAGACGGGCTGGGGATTGCCTATATTCCCGAGTATGTTGCAGATGGATATATCAAAAGCGGCAAGCTGATTGCTGTTCTGACCGAGTGGTGTCCATATTTTGACGGCTACCATATTTATTATCCTCACCGCCGACAGGATTCTCCTGCGTTTATGGCTTTTCTGCAAGTTTTGCGTGACAGGTACAATAATGGAATAAGATAAATTTATGAGTAAAGGATTATGTCCACGATAAGCACCTGGGTCGATTCCTGGGAGGCGGCCATGAGGGTAGGGAAGCGCCGTCCCGTCAAGTCAGCGTAATGCTCTGCCAGTGTTACAACCAATTAACCAATTCTGATTAGAAAAACTCATCGAGCATCAAATGAAACTGCAATTTATTCATATCAGGATTATCAATACCATATTTTTGAAAAAGCCGTTTCTGTAATGAAGGAGAAAACTCACCGAGGCAGTTCCATAGGATGGCAAGATCCTGGTATCGGTCTGCGATTCCGACTCGTCCAACATCAATACAACCTATTAATTTCCCCTCGTCAAAAATAAGGTTATCAAGTGAGAAATCACCATGAGTGACGACTGAATCCGGTGAGAATGGCAAAAGCTTATGCATTTCTTTCCAGACTTGTTCAACAGGCCAGCCATTACGCTCGTCATCAAAATCACTCGCATCAACCAAACCGTTATTCATTCGTGATTGCGCCTGAGCGAGACGAAATGCGCGATCGCTGTTAAAAGGACAATTACAAACAGGAATCGAATGCAACCGGCGCAGGAACGCTGCCAGCGCATCAACAATATTTTCACCTGAATCAGGATATTCTTCTAATACCTGGAATGCTGTTTTCCCGGGGATCGCAGTGGTGAGTAACCATGCATCATCAGGAGTACGGATAAAATGCTTGATGGTCGGAAGAGGCATAAATGCCGTCAGCCAGTTTAGTCTGACCATCTCATCTGTAACATCATTGGCAACGCTACCTTTGCCATGTTTCAGAAACAACTCTGGCGCATCGGGCTTCCCATACAATCGATAGATTGTCGCACCTGATTGCCCGACATTATCGCGAGCCCATCTATACCCATATAAATCAGCATCCAGGTTGGAATTTAATCGCGGCCTCGAGCAAGACGTTTCCCGTTGAATATGGCTCATAACACCCCTTGTATTACTGTTTATGTAAGCAGACAGTTTTATTGTTCATGATGATATATTTTTATCGGCACTGTTGCAAATAGTCGGTGGTGATAAACTTATCATCCCCTTTTGCTGATGGAGCTGCACATGAACCCATTCAAAGGCCGGCATTTTCAGCGTGACATCATTCTGTGGGCCGTACGCTGGTACT
>NZ_VOYE01000046.1:0-1476 GCF_013420765.1 Acinetobacter sp. YH01009
GTAAATTTTCAGCGTTGCTGGCTCCCCGTCAGCCGGATTGGGTTGCATCGCAGGGGTGTCGAAAGAGTCAACTGCGGTCCAAAGCTGTTGGACTTGGGTGAAAAGGGCGTTTATTCTTCCTATACGTATAGGAAACCTTTATTATACGGTTATAGTAAAAAGGGGGAGAGGAATCTTCCTCTTTTTTATTTTAAAGGGAGATCTCCCATGACACTTCGTAGAAAAGGGTACATCAATGAATTTGATGGCTTATTTGTGATACCAACAATCGGATTAATCCTGTTGAAATTTTATATTTCTATATTTAGAGCATAGGCAGATTGCCTGTGCTCTTTATTTTGTTTGTTTTAAATTGGTATTGAATGATACCAATATTACATGATTAATGGAGGAGATTATTTATGACATTTAATAACAATGAAAATACACGTGTGTGGTTTATTACAGGTGCAAGCAGTGGACTAGGATACGAATTCACAAAAAAAGCATTGGAGTCAGGAGAGAAGGTTGTTGGTGTTGCTAGAAATATTGAAAAACTGAATGAGTTAAAATGCCAGTTTGAAGGAATGTTACTTCCTTTAAGTCTTGATGTTACTGATAGAAGTGCTGTTTCGACTACAGTGGAAACTGCCATTAAACATTTTGGAAGACTCGATATTGTCATTAACAATGCAGGGAATATGGTAATGGGAATGATTGAAGAATTTAGTGAAGATGAAGTTAGAAGCCAAATGGAAACTAATTTCTTCGGTACAGTATGGGTAAGTCAAGCTGTTATGCCGTACTTGCGGGCACAAGAATCAGGTCATATTATCCAGATATCTAGTATTGGTGGACTGATTAGTGGTCCAATGTCGGGAATCTATAGCGCTAGTAAATTTGCTTTAGAAGGATTTAGCGAGGCTTTAGCACAAGAAGCTGCACATTTTGGTATAAAAGTATCTATCGTAGAACCTGGAGGTTACTGGACGAATCTATACTTAAAAATGAGTTTTACTACACAGAAAAAAGAGTATGATTCATTACGTGAAAAGTTGGCCCAACAATATTCAAACGAATCGGTGGATAGTGATCCTAAGTTAGCCGCCGAAGCTATAATGAAACTGGTTAATAGTGAGAATCCGCCTCTCCGATTAGTTCTGGGAAGCCTTGTATATGATTTAGCTGTTGAAAATGCAGAAAAACGTATATTTACATGGAAAGAGTGGGAATCAGTCAGTCGTTCTTCGGAACATGGGATTCCTGCACCAGAAGGATACGGAATAATTGAGGAATAGAAACCCTAAGAAATAAACTCTCTAAACTACAAAAACTAATTAATGATTTAATATGTTTATTAACTTAATCGCCGGGCGCAACGGCTTTCGTCATTGCGTCTCTGGGAGCAGCTTGGTCTTCAACTGCACCGGCCTTTGTCGCTTTCCGTCTACTTCAAGCAGTGGGCGCGTCGGCCATGCTGGTGGCGACGTTCGCGAC
>NZ_VOYE01000047.1:0-1325 GCF_013420765.1 Acinetobacter sp. YH01009
AAAAAAAAAGAGGTTGTGAAGATGAAAAACATCATAGATTTATTGGGTAAAACAGTAAAATTCGTACATACAGAGAATGAAAGATTCTTTGAAGAACAAGGACAGATCACAGAGATTGTATTAAGTCTAAGTGGTGAACATCAGATTTCAATCAACAACAATGATTTTTATATTCTGAAAAACCTACTTGAATTTGAGATCGTCTGAAAGCCTTGTGGCGTGGGCATTACATGAGTTTTCGTCAATATACCAAGAACCTCAAAAAACCCTCGCCAAAAGTGCGGGCGTCGTCGTCGAAACTCCTCCTCCTTCCTTACATTTGGCTTCGTTTTATTGGTTGGTTAGCGTGTCGGCATAGCCTAAAACTTACCGATCTAAAGCAAAGGGGAGCTTGTAATCAGGGAGGAAGGTGTTTTCGTAGCTTATTGCGTCAGTTCGGGAACACTCCGTTCCCTCTGTTAATCCTGGAGAGATCACCAGCAGAAAAAGCAAGGATACACAAAGGGCACTGTGATTCTTGTTAGGGAAACCCTAAAACCCCCCTAACCCCCCCTAAAACCGTAAACATGTTGTCATGTGGTCGTAAATAAACAAAAAAATGCCCTAAAATACGCATTCTAGGGCATTGTTTTAAGGCTCAACTTAAAATATATTCTAAAGCACGGTTATTAATTCTTGGCGGAATTAATAACGAAAGATTATGTAGATTGCCGTCTGACATAATAATCAGGATAAACCCCGTGCGGTATAAGCGATTATAACGACACAAGATTCAAAATAAATCCCTTTCGTTGTTAAAACCTACCAAAATTAATATTCCGTCCGTTTAAATGGGTGGAAGGATTAGTGACGACAGCATTTAAGCGGTGATTTTAAGCCTGTTACTGGGGGATCTGAACAAAGCAGGCAGCAGCATGAGTAGTTTTGAGCCGTTCGTGAGTATATTGGGTTAATACCCTTGCGATGAACATAAGGCAATATAAGCGGTCTTAAATGCGTTCAGGCGGTGATATAAGCCGTAATTAAGACAGGTGCAGCGTTATACCGTGAAGCACTCCGATTGAAGCGACGCTCGGCTCCGTAGTGATGCTCCAGAGGAAATACTCCTAAAGTGCCTTTATAGGTGCTTTAGGGTGAGTATTACCTTCTATCTGCTCAACTCTCACCATAATGATACTAATCACTAACTCAAAAACTTAAAAAAAAAGAGGTTGTGAAGATGAAAAACATCATAGATTTATTGGGTAAAACAGTAAAATTCGTACATACAGAGAATGAAAGATTCTTTGAAGAACAAGGACAGATCACAGAGATTGTATTAAGTC
>NZ_VOYE01000048.1:0-1274 GCF_013420765.1 Acinetobacter sp. YH01009
TGATGTGTGCTGAATTAGCAGGAGACTTTCACTTGGGAGATTCTAGGCAGCTAACCGATAAAAGTCTTCTGCCATTTGATTTGGTGTCTTAAAATCCAAGCCTTTTTGAATTCTTCGCTGATTATAAAATAACTCTATATATTTTGTAATATCCGCTTTGGCTTCTTCCCTTGTTTTGTAGTTGCGATGATGGACTAGTTCATTTTTGAGTATGCCCCAGAAACTCTCTATCGGTGCATTATCAAAGCAGTCGCCTTTTTTGCTCATTGAACCCTGAAAATCAAATTTCTCAAGTAAGTTTCGATATTCATTACTGCAATATTGGCTGCCTCTATCTGAATGTACAATGAGATCTTTAGCAGGTTTCTGATTGCGAATAGCCATATTCAATGCATCACAAACAAGCTTGGCTGTCATGCGCTCATTTAAGCTATAGCCAACAACCTGTTTCGTGTAAAGATCTTTGACAGCTGCCAAGTACAACCAGCCCTCAGCCGTCCAAATGTAGGTAATGTCACTCGACCACGCAAGATTAGGCTTCGTCATTGAAAACTGTTGCTTGAGTAAATTGTCATAAATAGAACGGTTGTGATCACTGTTCGTGGTTCTTTTGAAACGCTTATGGCGCTTACAATACAACTGATTTGATTTTTTTATTTGGCGCACAGCATACGTACTTATTTTGATACCTTGCGCTTGTAAATGCTTGGTTAATCGAACATAGCCATAGCTTTGTTTGGTTTCTTCATGGGCTATTTTGACCAAAATTGTCTGCTGATTTCGCTGAATTGATCTTTTACTCATGCCTCGCTTTAGCCAATCATAAAAGCGAGAAACGGATACACGAAGTAATCGAGCCATTAAAATAATCGGAAATAAGTGGCTTTGCGATTTCATATAGGCGTACCTCACTGACTTTCTTTGGCAAAGTACGCTGCTGCCTTTTTTAAAAATTCACGTTCCATTTCAGCTGTTTTGAGCTGTTGTTTAAGCTTCTTATTTTCTTCGAGTAAGGCGTTTAGATCGGGCGAATACTGTTTTGTGCCTGCTAAAGTTCCAGCCTTTGCTTTGTTATTCCAGTTCGAAAGGGTTTGCATTGAAATGCCAAGTTGTCTAGCGGATTCCGATACATTACCTTGGTTCTCTTCAATGGCTTTTATGGCTTCAGCTTTAAATTCTGCGGTGTAAGTCTTCTGTTTCTTGCTCATGGTAAACTCCTAATGAGTATGTATAGTTTACCAAGTTAAACCCTCCTGTTTTTTAAGCACACATCA
>NZ_VOYE01000049.1:0-1130 GCF_013420765.1 Acinetobacter sp. YH01009
GCTGATACCAAGTGCCTTGGCCGCATGCCGAAAATTCAGATGCTCGGCGACGGCGATGAACTGAACAAGGGAAATGAGCGGTATCCTGCCAGACAGGATACCGACATTCACGAGGTTTCGATGGTTAGTGCGCCGCATCGGAGCGGGCCTGCTACCAGTCGTCGGTTAGACGACTGGCGACTTCTCGGTGGCAGCCCCACGGAGCCGAAGGAGCACCAGCCCCAACGAAACCAGTACCGCCATCGCCGTGGCGTAACAGATCACGGGCCACGCTGTGTCACCGTTTAAAAGTGCCACCGCCAATGTCCCGACAATGCTGACTATCAGGCTTTGAACGCAGAAGTAGAACGCGACCGCTGATCCCGCGATGTCGTCGAACTCTGCCAAAGCGCCGTTCGCGGTAACGGACACCGTGAAGACAATACCGACCGCGACAACCCACATCGGTAGGATGAAGGTGAGGAATGACGGCGAGCCGTAAAGTTCGCCGATCCCCAACAGGACCGCTCCGCAAACAAGCAACGCCATCCCACGCGCCACGCATCCTGCGATGCCCCATCTGGCGACAAAGGACTTCGCGAAACGGGTTGTCACGATCATTACAAGCGCGACAGTGGCGAAGGCAAAGCTGAATCCGATCTCGGAATATTCCGCTTGGCCTATGAGCACACGGGGAGCCGTCGAGAAGAAGACGAAGTAGGTGCCCATACCGGCGCTAAAGCCGACAGTGTAAACCCAAAAAGCCGGACTCGCGAAGATCGGCAAGACAGATCGGCGCGTCTTGACTTGATCCAGAGGGCGGGTTTCGTGCCACCTGAAACCCGCATTTAGGAGTGCGAGCATCGCCAGTATAGCCAAAGTAATGAATATCGCCTGCCATCCCAAGAACTCGCCGATCAATACTCCGGCGATAGGGCCGAGCGCAGGCACGAACGCCAGCATCGAACTGAAAAGGCCGTAGATGACGACACCCTCAGGACGGTTGGCATAAACGTCGCGAACCGTCGCGAACGTCGCCACCAGCATGGCCGACGCGCCCACTGCTTGAAGTAGACGGAAAGCGACAAAGGCCGGTGCAGTTGAAGACCAAGCTGCTCCCAGAGACGCAATGACGAAAGCCGTTGCGCCCG
>NZ_VOYE01000050.1:0-1051 GCF_013420765.1 Acinetobacter sp. YH01009
AATGGCTTTTATGGCTTCAGCTTTAAATTCTGCGGTGTAAGTCTTCTGTTTCTTGCTCATGGTAAACTCCTAATGAGTATGTATAGTTTACCAAGTTAAACCCTCCTGTTTTTTAAGCACACATCATCTCTTATGCGAAGCTTGCAGATCATTGTGAAGATCTATATCAATATTATTGAGAGTAGCTATAGAATAGGGGTGTAAAAATGAGTTTTATTGATCGAATAGAAGAGTCTCCTGCTCGATTAGTAGCAACAGCTTTGACGTTAAATTTGATGCTTTCATCCTGGATCTTGGATCGCTTTCTAGATACGAGCTTAATAGCATTTGCTCTCAATCACCCACAGGGCGATATTTTGATATTCACAATAATAGTACTCCTTATTCTTACTTATATGATTGCTGGTAAATCTGGATTATTAATGAAGTTTTTTTCATTTTTTGACTAAGTATAATTATGTTTATTTTTACAGCCATATTTATAAAAAATAAAAAACCCCGGCATCCTGCCGGGGTTTTTCGTATGGGTTCGCTCGGTATAACTCCTGTCGTACCTTACTGTCCTTGTGCGTCTCTGTTTTTATTATTGTGTGGAACTTCCTGTTCCTGATGACTTCATGATAGTAAAAACGGGTTTAGGTGAATATCCGCAAAACCCCTAAATTCATGTGCGCTCAGGCGTACAAAATTGGTGGATTTTTATCCCAAGAGTTGTCCGCAGAAATTGGGGATTATTTCTGAACTGTGACCCTTGAGAAATCAGGAAAAAACGCAAAAATGAATATTTTTTGATCAATTTTATTGGCAAGAAGTATCAAAATTGCTTAAAAAGAAACCGACTTGTTTCCAAGTCGGTTTTTTATGGTTTTTCAGGAGGATGAAAAATTTTTAACTATATGAAAAACAAGGATATTTTAAAAAGCATTTCGTATAACCTCTATTATGTTAAATAATTAAGGATAAAAGCTTTATTACTAAATAGAACAGTTGCTTAAAGCAGTATAGAGTTAAGTTTGCATTTTAATATCAAGTTGTCTTTCAGCACCGATAA
>NZ_VOYE01000051.1:0-1034 GCF_013420765.1 Acinetobacter sp. YH01009
TTGATCGAAGCCCCAGTAAACGGCGGCCGTAACTATAACGGTCCTAAGGTAGCGAAATTCCTTGTCGGGTAAGTTCCGACCTGCACGAATGGCATAATGATGGGGGCGCTGTCTCCAGCAGAGGCTCAGTGAAATCGAAATCGCCGTGAAGATGCGGTGTACCCGCGGCTAGACGGAAAGACCCCGTGAACCTTTACTGCAGCTTGACATTGAACTTTGATCTTACTTGTGTAGGATAGGTGGGAGGCTTTGAAACCGAGACGCTAGTTTCGGTGGAGCCAATCTTGAAATACCACCCTGGTAATATTGAGGTTCTAACTCTGTCCCGTTATCCGGGACGAGGACCATGTCTGGTGGGTAGTTTGACTGGGGCGGTCTCCTCCTAAAGAGTAACGGAGGAGTACGAAGGTGCGCTCAGCGTGGTCGGAAATCACGCGTAGAGTATAAAGGCAAAAGCGCGCTTAACTGCGAGACCCACAAGTCGAGCAGGTACGAAAGTAGGTCTTAGTGATCCGGTGGTTCTGTATGGAAGGGCCATCGCTCAACGGATAAAAGGTACTCTGGGGATAACAGGCTGATACCGCCCAAGAGTTCATATCGACGGCGGTGTTTGGCACCTCGATGTCGGCTCATCTCATCCTGGGGCTGAAGCAGGTCCCAAGGGTATGGCTGTTCGCCATTTAAAGAGGTACGCGAGCTGGGTTTAGAACGTCGTGAGACAGTTCGGTCCCTATCTACCGTGGGCGCTGGAAATTTGAGAGGATCTGCTCCTAGTACGAGAGGACCAGAGTGGACGAACCTCTGGTGTACCGGTTGTGACGCCAGTCGCATCGCCGGGTAGCTATGTTCGGAAGGGATAACCGCTGAAAGCATCTAAGCGGGAAGCCTACCTCAAGATAAGATTTCCCTTGGACTTTATGTCCACTAAAGAGCCGTTGAAGACTACGACGTTGATAGGTTGGATGTGGAAGTGCGGTGACGCATGAAGCTGACCAATACTAATTGCTCGTGAGGCTTGACTATACAACACCCAA